>DATMJU010000384.1:0-7264 GCA_035553795.1 Vicinamibacterales bacterium | reverse complement strand
AGCAGCAGGCGGCCGGAGGAGGGATCGGCATTCGAGGACTCATCCGCGAGTGCGACTCGCGGCGCCGATTCGGAATGCAGGAACTGTGAGGATTGAATCGCGCGCGGCTTGCCTTCAACGGCAACATCGAAGTCGGCCGCTGTGAGATCGCCGACCGGAGATCCGTCTCGGCCAACAACGGTGACATCGATGGCGATGACCTCGGCGCCCGCGCGAAACCTCGGCTGGACCGGTGATTGTGCGGCGGCCTGGGACGCGACGAGGACGAACGCCATCAGCAGTCGCTGCATCACGGTCATTATCTCCGAGGCAACAATCCGGCACAGAATGTCGCGACCGCGTTACGCCGCCTGACATCGATGACCCTGGTTGAACTGATCGCCGCCGCGTTGACCGTTGTTCTCGGCGCGTGGCCGCTTGCGGCCTATGCCATCGATGCCGCCGGCGGCGGCGTGATGCCGGCCGTGTCCTTGATCGCCGCGCTTGGCATCGGCGCGCTCGTCGCATGGCGGCTCCCCAAAGCCGGCTCGTCTTCGTGGGCCGACGTCGCGGCATGGATCGGGATCGTGGTGTTCGTCACCGCGATGATCCTGCGCATGTCCTGGCCCGCGCTGCTGCCGCCCGGGCGGGGTCCTGACCTGACGCATCACCTGTTGCTCGTCGATTACATCGAGCAGCAGGGTCATCTCGTTCACGATCGCGCGCTTGATGGCGCGATGGGGGAGATGGCGCATTACACGCCGGCGTCGCACCTGCTCGCGGTGATGGCCGGCAAGCTCGCCGGCACCGACGGTCTGCGCGCCTTCTTTCCGCTCGTCGCACTGTGTTCAGCACTGACGGCCGGATTCGTGTTCCTCATCGCGCGGCGGCTGGCGATGACGCTGCCGTTTGCGCTCGCAGCCGCGATCCTACTCTTCCTGCCGGCGCCGTACTTCACCGGTGCGTTCACGCACGATGCCTTTCTCGCGCAGGCGGTCGCAACGCTCTTTGCAGTCGCGGCATGGTGGGCGCTGACCGCGTGGGGGTCACAGCCATCGGATGCGGCGGCGTGGACGATGGCGGTATTGCTATCGGCGATCTTCCTGTCCTGGCCGGTCTACCTCGGACCAGCGCTCGTCGTCTTTGCCGCGATGCTCATGAGCATCGATCTGCCGCTGCCGGCGAAGCAGCGCCAGTTGGGAATCGTCATCGTCCCGGTCCTGGCGCTCTTCCTGCTGCACTCGTGGGATCGCTGGGGATGGATGTTGATCGTGCGCGTCAGCGGCGCGGTGATGCATCCGTCCGGGGAGACGATCGGATGGGCGCTGCCGGTCCTCGCCACGATCGGCGCGGTCGCCGCGTTCTCTGATACCCGCGCCCGGCTGACGGTCATCCTGCTGTTCGTGATCGCGTTGCAGGCGCTGACCTTGTTCGTGCTGGCAGAGGCGCAGGGCGCTGACACGCCATACATGGCCCTCAAGATGGTCTACCTCGCCGTGTATCCAATGGCGGTCCTCGGCGGGCTTGCGCTGTTCCGTCTCGTCGGACGCTCTCGCCTTGCCGACAACCTTGGCTGGGTCGTCGCGGCGTTACTCATTCTTGCGGTGCGTCCTGCTTTCACCGCGCCGCGGCCGGTGCCGGTGGTCGATCTCGATCTTTACGAGGCCGGCAAATCCCTGCGGGCGCAAGGCATTACGACCTGCGTGGACTACCTCGTCAATGACGCCGAAACCGCGTACTGGCTCCACCTGGCGGTCCTCGGAAATCCGCGCGCGTCGGAACGGATGCGGGAGATCGATCGATACGACCCGAACGCCGCGATGGCGCCCTGGATCACAGCCGAAGGGCGCACTTTCGCCATTGCTGACTTGCGGTTACTGCCGGACGAGATTCGCTCGAGAGTGACGCTTACGGCCCAGTTCGGCCACGCGGGGGTGATCACGGGGCGGGGTGCTACAATGAAGGGTTGTGATTAGCGTCGATAACGTCTCCATGCGCTTCGGGTCGAAACTGCTGTTCGACGAAGTAACCACCAGTTTCCTCGCCGGCCGCCGCTACGGCCTGACCGGACCGAACGGGTCGGGCAAATCCACCTTCATGAAGCTGCTGACGGGTGAGCAGCCGCCGCAGAAGGGCGACGTCACGCGCCCGAAGAAGCTCGGCGTGCTGAAGCAGGACCAGTTCGCCTACGACAAGTTCCGCGTCATCGATACGGTGATCATGGGCAACGCGCGCCTGTGGAGCGCGCTCGAAGAACGCGACTTCCTCTACGCCAAGCCGGAGATGACCGACGCCGACGGCATGCGCCTCGGTGAACTCGAAGGCATCGTCGGCGAGGAAGACGGTTACGAAGCCGAGAGCAACGCGGCGATCCTGCTGCAGGGCCTCGACATTCCCGACGAACTGCATCATCGCCTGATGGGCGAGATCCAGGGCGGCCAGAAGGTGCGCGTGCTGCTCGCGCAGGCGCTGTTCGGCAATCCGCAGGCGCTGCTGCTGGACGAACCGACCAACCACCTCGACCTCGATTCGATCCACTGGCTCGAGGACTTCCTGATTCGCTACGAGGGCACGCTGATCGTGATCTCGCACGATCGCCACTTCCTGAACTCGGTGTGCACGCACACCGCGGACATCGACTACCAGACCATCATCACCTACAGCGGCGGCTACGACGACATGGTGATGGCCAAGACGCAGATCCGCGCGCGCCTCGAAGCGCAGAACGAACAGCGCGACAAGAAGATCGCGCAATTGAACGACTTCATTCAGCGCTTCTCCGCCGGCACGCGCTCGAGCCAGGTGCAGTCGCGGCGCAAGGAAGTCGAGCGCCTGCAGACCACCGAACTGGCGCGCTCGAACATTCAACGCCCGTACATCAAGTTCACGATGAACCGTCCGTCGGGCCGCACCGCGCTCGAGTTCGAGGGCGTGTCAAAGGCGTTCGGCGGGCACCAGGTGTTCTCGGACTTCAGCGGCATCATCAGCCGCGGCGAGAAGATCGTCCTCGTCGGCCGCAACGGCATGGGCAAGACGACGATGCTGAAGGCGTTGTTGTCGGATGCGCCGGGCTTCCCGGCCTCCCCGGGAGACATCGACGCCGGCAAGTTGAAGTGGGGTCACGAGATTTCGATCGGCTACTTCCCGCAGGATCACACCGGCCTGATCCAGAAGGGGCTGACCGCGGCGGCGTGGTTGCACCAGTTCGACCCCGACGCGTCGCGCCAGGACATTCACGGCCTGCTCGGCCAGATGTTGTTCAGCGGCGAGGAAGGCCTCAAGCCGACCGAAGCGCTGTCAGGCGGCGAGACCGCGCGTTTGCTGTTCTGCCGCATCATGTTGCAGAAGCCGAACCTGCTGATCCTCGACGAGCCGACCAACCACCTCGACCTCGAAGCGATCAACGCGCTGAACATCGCGCTGCAGAAGTTCGAGGGCACCGTGCTGCTGGTCACGCACGACCAGGACCTGATGGAAGAAGTCGGCACGCGCGTGTGGCACTTCGATCACGGCAAGATCACCGACTTCAAGGGCGCCTACGAGGAATACGAAGCCTCGGTCGCGCAGCCGACCCGCTAGCGCGTACAGCCTGGCCGCGCGATCTCGATTCGACGATTGAGCGCGCGGCCGAGATCGCTGTCGTTGTCGGCCACGGGCCGCAGCTTTCCGTAGCCCTTGGAGCTGATTTTCGTTTTCGGCACGCCATCAGCGATCAGCCAGTCTGCAACCGCCTTCGCGCGAGCTTCCGAAAGCACCTGTCGCGCGGGCGCGTCGGCTTCACCGACGTTGTCCATGTGTCCCTGGATCTCCACGACCGGCGCAGACTTGCGCTTCAGCGTATCCGACAGCTTCTTGAGCGTCGGCGCAGACTCGAACAAGCGGATCGTCGGACGATCCTTGTCGAACAGCAGGCTGCTGATCGGCAGCCGGCATTCCTTCGCCAGCACCGCGGTCCAGTCCTCCTCGCCAACATCCGCCACGTTGATCTCGTAGGCCCCGTCGGGCGTGCGTGAGATGCGCGTGTAGATGTTGCGGGTGTTCTCCATGTATTGAGCCGCGAGGGAAACCGTGCCCTCCGGGGGAGGCATCTTGTCGATCTTCGGCGTCTCGATGAGTTTCCATCCGCCCGCGAACAACGCGTCGCGATACGTCGCGACGAATACCGGCAGCAGGATTTCAGGACGCGCGCTGTAGCGCTGTTTCGTATACGAAAGTCCTGCGAGCACGGCCTCATGATCCGCCGTCGCCGGACGGACTTCGAGGGGGCCGGTCACCGTCGTGGTGTTGAGTAGCTGCGTCCCGGGGATTGCCGACGGAACGGGGCGCGCCTGCTCACCAGCAAGCGAGGCCGTTGCGAGCAGCAGGACAAGGACATGGCGCACCAAAGCCATTTCCCGATGGTAGCAAGTTCAGCGAGCGGTTCGGTGTCGATCGACCCAGTAAGCCCAGATCACGAACACCCATGACAGATGTCCGGCACCGGCAATTGCCGAGACGCTTGGCGGCGGCGGCCCATACAGCGCGGCGAAATAGATCGCGACCAGCACGGCAATGAGTGACCACAGTCCGTATGTGCCGACACGATCCTTGGCCCTGGTGACACCGTTGTAGATCGTCGCGCCGGCAATGAAGAGCGCCGATTCCACCGCGAGCGTGGCGCCCGGATAGTTCCACAAGCCGAGGCCGAGCCTGGTGGCGCCGCCGATCGTCACCGGCATGTCCGGGCGATGCGTAATCACATCGAGGACGTAGTGGCTCAGCACGAGTGCGGCGACGGTGATTGCCGCGGTCGTCGACTTTGCGCGCGCGAGCACGAAGTAGGTGAGCCCGAACAAGGCCGCCCACACGAACAGCATCACCAGGCTGTGCGAATACGGATAGCTGATGAAGTTGAGCGGCGTGACAAGCGTGTTACCCGGCTCGATTGCCACTATCTCGAGGCCCATGCCCAGGAAGATCGGCCACAGCATGTCCGCAAACTGGCAGGCGATGAAGGCCGTGCCGAGCGAGACCGAGGGCGCGACCTTCTTGGCGCCGAAAGCGAGCGCGTAGTGGCCGATGAACATGTGCTATCGCCCCGGCGCCGCGTGCTCGAGCGTCAGCCCGACGGCAGTGCCGCGCTTGAATCCCTTCCAGTAGGTGTGGGTTGGTCCGGCCTTGCCGTCGCGATCCATGCCCCACACGCCATCCTTGCCGTTGGGGATCACGTCCAGGTACGACTGCTTGTCCTGTTCCCCCTTCAAGTGCACCGCGAGAAACGACGTCGCGAAGTGGTTGAAGATGTTGTTCATCCGCGCGGTATCCCACACCGCATCCGCGTAGTGCGAGAAGGAACTGAGGTTCCCGTACACTTCCGCCGGCGCCGGAATCGGCGCGGCCGCATTGTGATTGGCATTGAGGAACGTCAACAGGTACCGGTCGGCGTTGGTCGCGCCCTGATAAATCGCCCGCGGGCCTTTCTCGTAGCCCGACGTGCTGTCGACGCTGCCGGCTACAACCAGTAGCGGCGTGCGAATCCCGGCGAGGCCGTCGGCATCCCAGAAGCCCGACTGCATGCCCCACGGACCAATCGCGATCGCCGCCTTGATGCGCGGATCGCGCGCCTTCTGATACTCGGCATTCGCCGCGCCGCGCTCGGCGAGCATCTTGTTCGGCGGTGATGTGCTGAACCCGGCGCTGGCCGCGCTGAATCCGCCGCCGATCGAATTGACGACGCCGTAGCCGCCCATCGAGTAGCCGATCAGCGCGGTCCTGGTTGCGTCGACGACGCCGGAGAAGAAGGTTCCCGAGCCGGCCTTGCTCAGCCGATCGATCTCGTTGAGCACGAACAGCTGATCGAGCGGACGGTTGTAGAGCGTGCTCGCGAAGGCCTTTTGATCGTCGTAGGTGCTGTCCCTATGGTCGATCGAGACGGCGACGAATCCCTTGCTCGCCAGGTTCTCGCCGATGTGACTCATCAAAAAGCGATTGCCCGGATAGCCGTGCGAAATGATCACGAGGGGGTACGTGCCCTTTAGCACGGCGGCATTCCGCACCGCTTTGCCGTGCAGCGTCGCCATGGTGGTGCCATCGCGGGTGATGACGCGGTACTCGCCACCGGCCTTCTGCCCCGCGGCCAGCGCTGCCGGGTACCACGCCTCCAGCGCCAACGTGCGGTCGTAGCGCGCCGTTGGACCGCCTTCCTTGGTGTTGAGGATATCCGGGCGATTCTTGTCGGTCGCGGTCAGCGTCCGCACCCCAATTGGGTGAGGACCGAACGATGCGAGGTCGGGCGCGGTTGGCGCGACGAGGTCGATGCGGTTCTGCTGCGCGAACAGCGGAACGCTCAGCAACAGGGCGACGAGGATAGGCAGCCGGCGCATGACGGGATTGTGGATCAGGTTTGCCCGGCTCGAGCCGGACCGATGTAGGATGCGCCGATGATGCGTGCGCTGCTTCTCGCCGTCCTCGTTGCCGCCAGCCTGTCTGCGGCTCCCTTTGCGCAGGCGATCGTGGATGTCGACAAGGAAGTCGACGCGATCTTTTCGAAGTGGTCGACCAGCACGCCCGGCTGCGCGGTGGGAGTCTCGGTTGCGGACAGGCCGGTCATGCTCAAGGCCTACGGCATGGCCGATCTGGAGCACGATGTCCGGAACACGCCCAACACGATTTTTGAGGCCGGTTCGGTCTCGAAGCAGTTCACGGCCATGGCGGTGATGCTGCTGGTCAAGGACGGGAAGCTGTCGCTCGACGATCCGGCCCGCAAGTACCTCCCCGAACTGCCCGACTACAAGGTGCCGCTGACGATCAGGCACCTGCTCACCCACACCAGCGGGCTGCGCGACTGGGGCAGCGTGGCGAGCATTGCCGGTGCGCCGCGGACCACCCGTGAATACACGCACGGCCACGTCCTCGACATCGTGTCCCGTCAGAGGGCGTTGAACTTCACACCAGGCGACCACTATTCCTACAGCAACACCGGTTACAACCTGTCGGCGGTGATCGTGTCGCGAGTCAGCGGCATGCCGTTCGCCGAGTTCTCGCAGCAACGCATCTTCAAGCCGCTCGGTCTTGCGAACACGTCCTGGCGCGACGATCACACCCGCATCGTCAAGGGCCGGGCCATGGCCTACACCGATACCAACGGCACCTTCACCAACGAGATGCCGTTTGAGAACGTCCATGGCAACGGGGGACTGCTGACGACCGTCGGGGATCTCTTGAAGTGGAACCAGAACTTCTCGAAGCCGATCGTGGGCGACATGGCGCTCATCGCCGAAATGCAGAAGACCGGTGTGTTCAACGA
>DATMJU010000383.1:0-5486 GCA_035553795.1 Vicinamibacterales bacterium | reverse complement strand
GGTCCGCGAAGATCGGCCCGTTGCGCGTCTTCCAGACTTCAAACGGCAACGGCTGGCTGCGGCCGCGTACCGGGATGTCCGCCTGCGTGACCTCGACGGGCACCCACTCACCGCGATACATCGCGCGTTTGCGCCCCACATCAATTCGCTCGAGTGCCAGGTCCTGCACATCGGCGTTGGTGGCCGTCATACCCCACGCGATGCGCGCGTTGTGGCCAAGCACCACGAACGGCACGCCGGGGATCGTGACGCCAATCACGTCCAGGCCCGCCGCCACGAGATGCATCTCGTACCACACCGACGGAAACTCAATTGGCAGATGCGGATCGTTGGCGAGCAGCGGCCGGCCCGCCTTCGTGCGGCCCGATGCCAGCACCCAGTTGTTGCTGTTCCCGCGGCGCATCCCGCCTGACAGCCACTCCAGCCCTGGCGGAATCACGCGCGCAACCGGCGCTGGCAACGACTGCGGCGGTCGCGTGACGCCGTCGAGAATCGCGGGAGCGGACGACGGATACACCCCCGTCAGCTGGCGCGCCGCCGTCTCTCCAAACTTCTCCACCAGTGCAGCACGTACCAGTTCCGCGCGATGGTTCTCAGCAAGCCGCCACGTCAGCAGGCGGCCGACGGCAAGCGAATCGAGGGGCGTCCAATCCGGCGGCGTGATTCCGAGGATTTGAAACTCCACCGGCCGCAGACGCCCGATCATCAGCGACGTCGCGGCGTTGACGCCCGCCGCATACGCCTCGAGCGCGGCGCGCACCTGCGGCGAGGCCCGCTGCCATTCCGCCTCCGCGGCGGCGCGAAGCCCCAGCGTCAGGAATCGCTGATCGAACGGAATCGTCGTGTCGCCGAGGGCCTCCGACAATCGGCCCGTCGTCACCCGGCGGTACAGCTCCATCTGCCATCGGCGATCGCGCGCATGGAGCGCGCCGGCCGCAAACCATGCTGTGTCTTCGTTGGTCGCATAAACGTGCGGCACGCCATGAGGGTCGAAAAGCACTTCCACCGGTGAGCTGAGACCCGGAAGTGAGACCTGTCCGTCCAGCACCGGGAGCGAGCTGCGGACCCACCACCAGCTGGAAGCCCCGGCCGAAATGGCCAGCAGCAGCGTCAGAACGACGAGCAGTCGTTTCATAGGTGCCTGTCCGCCGTAGCAACCACGGGACTGGTTGCGAAGGAGGATAACTTGCCGCCCTCGAGGCGGTTCGACTAGGATGGGGGGCTGGGCGGGCCTAATTGACGTATCCATTAGGCTTACGTCCACTAAAGCCAGCAGCAGGCTAGAGCTTACACCCTTTTTTTCTGTTTCGGAGACCCCTCGTGATCGAGGTCCAGCACCTTTCCAAGAAGTACGGGCCGTTTACGGCCGTGGACGATGTCAGCTTCAAAGCTGAGTCGGGAGAAATTCTCGGCTTCCTCGGGCCCAACGGCGCCGGGAAGACCACCACGATGCGCATCATCACCGGCTACATGCCCGCCACCGAAGGCAAGGCCACCGTCGCCGGCTACGACGTCTTCGATCATCCGCTCGAGGCCAAGCGCCGGACGGGATACCTTCCCGAAACGCCGCCGCTCTACCCGGACATGACCGTCCGCGAGTACTTGAACTTCGTCGCGAAGATCAAGGGCGTCACCTCCAACGTCAAGGACCGCGTCGACGCGGTGATGAAGAAGACCTGGGTCGCCGACATGGCCAATCGCCACTGCGGCAAGCTCTCGAAGGGCTACAAGCAGCGCGTCGGCCTTGCCCAGGCGCTGATTCACGAGCCCGAGGTGCTCGTCCTCGACGAGCCGACCGCGGGTCTCGACCCAAAGCAGATCATCGAGACACGGCAGTTGATTCGCGAGCTCGCCGGCACGCACACCATCGTGCTGAGCACGCACATCCTTCCTGAAGTCGCGCAGACCTGCCAGAAGGTCGTGATCATCAGCAAGGGCAAGGTCGTGGCGACGGACACCCCGGACGCGCTGACCGAACGCCTGCGCGGCGCGATGACACTATTCGTGCAGGCGCAGGGGCCGTCGGATGACATCCAGCGCGCGCTGCAGTCGATCGCGGGCATCGTCCGCGTCAGCCTCTCGGACAACCGCGGCGACACCGTCGGCTTCGACGTCGACACCGAGAAAGGCGCCGACGTTCGGCGCGAAGTAGCCGCGGCCATCGTCCGCGGCGGATGGGGACTCCTTGAACTACGGCCGATGCGCATGAGCCTTGAAGACATCTTCCTGAGTCTCACGACGCAGGAACCCACAGACGCACCTGACGCACCTGTTGCACCCGACGCACCCGCGGAGGCCCGCAATGCGTAACATTGCCGCCATCGCGCAGCGAGAGCTGCACGCCTACTTCTCCGGCCCGATTGGCTACGTCCTCCTGGGGTTCTTCGCGCTGCTGTTCGGATACTTCTTCTACGTGCCGCTGGCGTTCTTCGAGCAGCAGAGCGCGCAGGCGGGCATGAACCCGACGCAGGCAATGAACATCAACCAGATGCTCATCGGCCCCGCGCTGATGAACACCACCGTGATCATGCTGTTCCTGTTCCCGCTGATCACGATGCGCACCTACTCCGAAGAAAAGCGGTCGGGCACCATCGAGCTGCTGCTGACCTCGCCGATCACCGACGTGCAGATCATCGTCGGCAAGTTCCTTGGCGCCATGCTCCTCTACGGCGCGATGCTCGCCGTCACGACGATCCACATGGCGATCCTGTTCATCTTCGGCGACCCGGAGTGGAAGCCGATTGCAACCGCCTACCTCGGGCTGCTGCTGATGGGGGGCTGCTTCCTGTCGCTCGGCCTGTTCATCTCCAGCCTGACCAAGAACCAGATCGTCGCCGCGATGGCGACGTTCGCGGTGTTCCTGATGTTGTGGGTGATCAACTGGATCGGCACCTTCGTCGGTCCGACCACGCAGGCCGTCCTCGCGCATCTGTCGCTGACCGATCATTTCGACGACTTCGCGAAGGGCATCATCGACACCAAGCACGTCATCTACTACCTGAGCTTCATGGCCTTCGGCCTCTTCCTCACCGCCAAGTCGGTGGACAGCGAAAGGTGGAGGGGCTAAGACATGCAGAAGATTCTCGGCATCATCGGTTGGATCGGCACGGCGCTGGTGTTCGGCGCGGTGGCCGTGCGCATGTTCTATCCGGACTGGAACCAGTACGCGACCTACGCGGCGTGGGCCGGCCTGGTCTCGGTCCTGATCTACATGGCGGGCCAGTGGCGTGACGTCGCCCAGTTCTACCAGGGACGCGGCGCCAAGTACGGCACCATGTCAATCGTCAGCATCGTCGTGTTCCTCGGCATCCTGGTGGCGATCAATTACCTCGCCACGCGCCAGAACAAGCGCTGGGACCTTACCGCGAACCAGGTCTACAGCCTGTCCGATCAGACCATCAAGATCCTCCGCGAGCTGCAGGAGCCCGTGCAGGTGACGGTCTTCGAGCGTAACGAGAGCCAGCAGGTCCACAAGGACCGGCTCGACGAGTACCGCTACTACTCGACGCAGCTTTCGACCGAGTTCATCGATCCCGATCGCGAACCAGCCAAGGCCGGCGCGGCGAAGATCGAGACGCTGCCGACGATCCTGTTCCAGTACAAGGGCCGGACCGAACGCGTCACCAACTCGAACGAGCAGGACATGACCAACGCGCTGATCAAGGTCGTGACCGGCGCGGCTCGCAAGGTGTATTTCATCCAGGGCCATGGCGAAAAGGACATCGCCTCGTCCGACCGCGCCGGGTTCAGCACCGCCGCGGATGCGATGAAGCAGGACAACTTCGGCGTCGAGTCGCTGGTCCTGGTGCAGCAGAAGACGGTGCCGGACGATGCGACGATCGTCGTGATCGCGGGGCCGATCACCGATTACTTCCCGCCCGAGATCGAGGCGCTCAACGCCTACCTCGCGAAAGGCGGCAAGCTGCTGGTGATGCTCGATCCGCTGCTGAAGGGGCCGGCGCTGCCGCTGCTCACGCAGTTCCTCGCCGACTGGGGCATCACGGCGGGTACCGACGTGGTGCTCGACGCCAGCGGGATGGGACAGCAGCTGCTTGGCACCGACGCATCGGTTCCGGTCGCGGCCCAGTACCCGCCGCACGCCATCACCGAGGGTTTCCGCGTGCTGACGGCGTACCCGATGTCGCGATCGATGACGCCGGTCGAAGGCGGCGCGAATTCACGCACCGCGCAGGCGATCGTGAACACCAGCCCGCAAAGCTGGTCTGAGGCGGACGTGGCAGGGCTCTCAGCCGCCAAGGCGCAGGTTGAGTTCAATGCCGACAAGGGCGACAAGCAGGGCCCCATCTCGCTGGCCGCCGCTGTGTCGGCACCGGCGACCGTGGTTCCGCCGCCGCCATCGGCGAACGGCTCGCCCGCGTCCCCCGACGCCGAACGCAAACCCGAGTCTCGCGTCGTCGCCATCGGCGACTCGGACTTCGCGTCGAACGTGGCAATCGCCATCGCTGGCAACCGCGACTTCTTCATGAACTCCATGAACTGGTTGTCGCAGCAGGAGAACCTGATCGCCGTGCGTCCGCGCCAGCCCGAGGATCGCCGGTTGACGCTGACGGTCGATCAGCAGAACCGGATCGCGATCCTGGTGCTGTTCATCATCCCGGGATTGATCTTCGCGACCGGCGTCTACACATGGTGGAAGAGGCGCTGATATGCGTGGCCTGACATCGACACTGATCCTCGTCGTTGTCCTGGCGGGACTCGGCGGATACATCTACTTCGTGGACTCCAAGCGGCCGGCGGCGCCTGCCGACGGCAGCCCTGGAGCGCTCGGGAAGGTGTTCACCGTCGAGGCCGACAAGATCAACGAGCTTCGCATCACCTACCAGGGCCAGACGTCGCTCGTCCGCAAGGACGACGCCGGCTGGAAGCTGGTCGAGCCGCTGCAGGTCGAGGCCGATCCCCCGGAGGCGATCGGCGTCACGACCGCGCTCGGCAACATCGACATCGTTCGCGTCGTCGACGAGAACCCGACGGACATCGAGCAGTTCGGCCTGGCCAAGCCGAACATCGTTGTCGAGTTCAAGGCCGAGGGCGGCGCAGCCGGCACGCTGAAGCTGGGGAACAAGAACGCGACGCAAGGCGAGGTCTACGCGCTGAAGAACGACGAGAAGCGCGTGTTCCTGGTGTCGGCGTTCCAGGAGACCACCTTCAACCGCACGCCGTTCGACCTGCGCGACAAGAAGATCCTGAAGTTCGATCGTGACAAGGCCGACTCGCTGGTGTTCGCGAAGGGCCCGACCACGATGGAGCTGTCGCGCACGGGCAGCGAATGGGCGGTCGTGAAGCCGGTGCCGTCGCGCAGTGATTTTGCCGCCGTCGAAGGTTTCATTTCGCGTCTCTCTTCGGCGAACATGACGCGGTTGATCGAAGCGTCCGGGATGGAACTGGCCAAGTACGGACTGGATACGCCGGTGATGACCGTGACGATCGGCTCCGGCGCCTCGAAGACGGTGCTCGAAGTCGGCGCC
>DATMJU010000382.1:0-2199 GCA_035553795.1 Vicinamibacterales bacterium | reverse complement strand
GCTCTGGGCTCGCGCGGCTGTTCCTGCCGCGAGCAACGCCGCCAATCCCGCAACGGCGGGGATCCAACCTCGACGCATACGCTTCGGCTGCACGGCCTGCACCCTCGCTCCTGTGTCGCGCGCCTCCGCGGACGGCACAGTCTATCGTTACATCGGCGGGAAGATGTGCGGAAATTTCGCCCGCAGCTTGGCGCGCATATCGCCACTCACATCCACCACGACCGGGAAGGTCTTCTTCAGTTTCATCTCGTAGGGGATGCAGGCATCGATCAGCACGCGGTTGTTGAAGTTGCCCGGCAGGAACAGCGGATCGCGCTTCGACGCCCAGGCCTTCTGAATCAGGTCGATGTCCACGTTCGGGTCGAAGCGCGTGCACATCGCCCACAGCACCTGATCGAGTTCACCCGCATCGATGTCGTCGTCGACCACGATGGTCCACTTGCCGGCGTAGGCGCCGCCTTGGCACGCCGCGGCAATGTGAAGCGCCTGCCGTGCGTGGCCGGGATAGCGCTGGTTGATCTGGATCACGGTGAAGCGCGTCGCGGGGCCTGCCTCGTGATTCCACACGCCGAGCACCTCCGGGACGCCGGAGGCTTCCAGCGCGCGCCAGATCTGCGCTGCGCCCGCAATGCCTTTGAGGAGACCCGTCTCGTCCACCGGCTTGTGCTGCGGTGCGCAGCACAGGATCGGATCGTTGCGGTAGAGGATTGTTTTGACGTTCACGTAGGGACGCGGCTGCGTGTCGTCGGAGTAGTAGCCCATCCATTCGCCGAACGGGCCTTCCGGCCGTACCTGACCCGGCACCGTTTCGCCTTCCAGAACGATCTCGGCATTCGCCGGAATCGGAAAGCCGGTGTAGGGACCGCGCACCACGTCGATCGGCTCGCCGCGCAGTCCGCCCGCGATATCCATCTCGCCGATCTCCGGCAGCGGCGACGACGACAGCATGAACAGCAGCGGATCCTGTCCGCAGATGATCGCGACCTTCATCGGTTGGCCGCGCTCGAAATACTTGTCGCGGTGGATGCGGCCGTGCTTGCCCTCGGTGATCTGGCAGCCGACCGTGTTGCGGTCATAGACCTGCGAGCGATAGGCGCCGAGATTGTACCAGCCTGCGTCCGGGTCTTGCGTCATCACGCAGCATGCGGTGCCGATATAGCGCGCCGTGTCTTTCTCGTGGTGGCGCGGCACCGGGAATTTCAGGACGTCGACCTTGTCGCCTTCGAGCACGTTCTGAAGGATCGGTCCGTCCTTTACGAAGCGCGGGGGGATCGTCTTCATGTTCTGCATGCGCGCGTGATAGCGCTGCACGATATCGACCTTGCGGTCATTCTGAAGCGGCAAGCCGAGCGTCAGCGCGACGCGCTTGATGGTCGAGAAATGTCCGTAGAGCGTGCGGAAGCCCTTCGAGTATCCGGGAATTTCATCGAACAGGATCGCAGGTGCGGTGTTGTTGCTGCTCTCAGTCAGCATCTGGGTGAGGCTGCCCATCTCGGCGTCCCAGTGCGCGCCCTTCACATCGAGAAGTTCGCCCATCTGCCGGACCTGATCGAGCCAGCCGCGCAGACCGTCCTGATACCAGCCGCGGGTTTCGGTTGCGCTGTCGAGAAGGGCCATGTGCCTCTCCTTAAAAAAGTGGGCCGCACCACGGGCGCCGGATGACGCCAGTATAAGGAGAGGCGCTGCCGTGCCGCTCCATCACCTGCATAGATTGTATTCTGTTGTATACAACTGTAAAGATCAACGTGGATCGCTATTCCAGGCGGGTAGGGAACCCCATGAGCCAGCCGGCAGCAGGACATCTTCGGGCCTATGACGCGGACGCGCTGCGAACGCAGTCGCGCGCCGACTTCGTCTACGGCAGCTTGCGCGATGCGATCTGGGAAGGCCGCTTCGCGCACGGCGAACGCATTCGCGAGGAAGAAATCGCAGGTGTGCTCGGCGTAAGCCGCACGCCGGTTCGCGAGGCGCTGCAACGGTTGCAGCAACGTGGCCTGCTGGTCGTCGGACCTGGCCGTGGATTGATGGTCGCGCAGCTCTCGAAGCAGCAGGTGTTCGAGCTTTACGCGATGCGCCGGTGCTCTTCGTCGGTCTCGGGACGGCGATTCGGCACACGGAACGTCGTGCTGTGCAGGAGCGCAAGCGAGTCGTTCAGCGTATCGAGCGTTTGCAACAAGTACTGATTGTGCGCAGCTTCGT
>DATMJU010000381.1:0-4492 GCA_035553795.1 Vicinamibacterales bacterium | reverse complement strand
TGGCTCTACCGGCTTCTCGAGGACTCCGTTGGCGCCGCTCGACTTGAGCTGCGCGCTGTCCACTGACTCAAAGGCGCCGCTCAACAGCAGCACCGGCACGTTCCGCAGTTCCGGCTTGCTGCGCATGAACCGCGCGAGCTCGTAACCGCTGACGTGCGGCAGCGTGGTCCCGGCCAGCACGATGTCGGGCGGCTGGGCCACGAGCTTCTCCATCGCCTGGCGGCCGTCGGCCACCGTGACCACGCTGATCGGCTCTTCCGCGAACGTCAGCGCAATCACCCGTTGAACCGTGATGCTGTCATCCGCGAGCAACAGTGTGCGCATACGCCGGGCTACTTCGCCTTATCGGACCGGTAGAGGCCGGCCAACAGGGCCCGGCCCGCTGGTGCCGCGGCGGGTGGCGTCATACCCTCGCCCGCGCGTTGGCGGAGATGAAGTCGATGATCTTCTGCATCGGGGTTCCCGGCAGGAAGATGCCCTTGATGCCCATCGCATTCAGCTTCGCGATATCGACGTCCGGGATGATTCCGCCGATCACCACCTGGACATCCTCGATGCCCTTCTCCTTGAGCAGCTCCATCACCCGCGGGCAGATGTGCATGTGGGCGCCGGACAGGATCGACAGGCCGATGACATCGGCGTCTTCCTGCAACGCGGCGGACACAATCTGTTCCGGTGTCTGGCGAAGGCCGGTGTAGATCACTTCCATGCCGGCGTCACGCAGCGCGCGCGCAATCACCTTCGCGCCACGATCGTGGCCATCAAGCCCCGGCTTCGCAATGACAACTCGTATCTTTTGGCTCATGCACTCCCTATTGGGCCATGGGCCCATAGGCTTATAGGCCTAAATGATCGGGACTTCTTCATATTCTCCCCAGACTTCGCGGAGAGCGTCACACATTTCGCCAACGGTGGCATAGGCGCGCACGCAATCGAGCAGCAGCGGCATGGTGTTCGCCGTGCCGCGGGCGCCTTCCTTCAACGCATCCAGCGTGCGCTGCACCTTCGCGTTGTCGCGCGTGCGCTTGAGATCCGCCAGCCGCTCGAGTTGCAGCTCCGCGGTCGTGTCGTCGATGTAGAGAATCTCGAGCGGCTTCTCGTCCGCCTGGATGAAGTCGTTGACGCCGACAATCACCTTCTCGCGGCGCTCGACGGCCTGCTGGAACTGGTACGACGCCTCGGCGATCTCCTTCTGCGGGTAACCGCGCTCGATCGCCTCGACCATGCCGCCCATGCGGTCGATCGTCTCCCAGTACTTCAGCGTGCCTTCTTCCATCTCGCGCGTCAGCTTCTCGACGAAGTACGAACCACCGAGCGGATCGACCACGTTGGTCACGCCGCTTTCGTGCGCGATGATCTGCTGCGTGCGCAGCGCAATCGTCGCCGACTCCTTCGTCGGCAGCGCCAGCGCTTCGTCCAGCGAATTGGTGTGCAGCGAGTTGGTGCCGCCGAGCACCGCGGCCAGGGCCTGCAGCGCGGTGCGCACCACGTTGTTATACGGCTGCTGCGCGGTCAGCGACACGCCCGCGGTCTGCGTATGGAAGCGCAGCGCCCACGAACGCGGGTTCTTCGCGCCGAAGCGGTTCTTCATCGCCTCCGCCCACAGCTTGCGGGCGGCGCGGTACTTCGCAATTTCCTCGAAGAAGTCACTGTGCGAATTGAAGAAGAACGAGATGCGCGGCACGAAGTCGTCCACGTCCAGACCGGCATCGACGCCGTACTGCACGTACTCGAGGCCATCGCGCAGCGTGAACGCCAGTTCCTGCAGCGACGTCGATCCCGCCTCGCGGATGTGGTACCCGCTGACCGAGATCGTGTTCCACTTCGGCACTTCCTGCGAGCAGAACGCGAAGATGTCGGTAATCAACCGCATCGACTGGCGCGGCGGGAAGATGTATTCCTTCTGCGCGATGAATTCCTTGAGGATGTCGTTCTGGATCGTCCCGGAAATCTTCTTCCAGTCGGCGCCGTGCTGCTCGGCCACGACCAGGTACATCGCGAAGATCATCGGCGCCGGCGAGTTGATCGTCATCGACGTCGTGATCTTCGGGTCGTCGAGCGGAATGCCCTCGAAGAGGCGCTCCATGTCCTTCAACGACACGATGCTGACGCCGCACTTCCCCACTTCGCCGAGAGACAGCGGATGATCGGGATCACGTCCCATCAGCGTCGGCAGGTCGAACGCCACGCTGAGGCCGGTGCCGCCGGCCGCAATCAGATCCTTGTAGCGCTGGTTCGTCTCTTCGGGCGAGCCAAACCCCGCGAACTGGCGCATCGTCCAGAGCTTGCCGCGGTAGCCAGACGGATGAATGCCGCGCACGTACGGGAACTCACCGGGATTGGCGACCTGGCTCTCGTAGTCGATGTCCGCGACATCCTCGGCCGTGTACAAACGCTCGATCGGACGCCCCGAGATGGTCGTGAACGGGCCTTTACGCTCGGGAGATTTCTTGAGCGTCGGCTCGAGCACCTCGCGTTCCCACCGGGCCTTGCGCGTTTCCGCGCCGTCGATCACGCTCTTCATGTTGCCTCTAATTATAAGACCGGCCAGAAGTTTCGCTTCTACCTCTATACGGCCGTCCATGTAATTCGATTTCACCAAACGATACCAAATACTCATGGCACGGATAGCAAATTGACATTACATCGCAAGGGTTGTTACTTTTGATCGTTTGCCTTCACCGGTTGTGACGGCACAGGCGCCCGAAGCAGTGCGCGGGCCCATAACTTTGGTCAGTACCTGAAAGGTGATCGATGTCGGCACACGGAACCTTGTTCGACGGCATGCTCCAGGAGTTTGAAGGGGCGGCGCGCATCCTCAATCTCGAGCCGGGCATCTGGCAGATGCTCACCCACCCCAAGCGCCAGATCATCGTCTCCTGCCCCGTGCAGATGGATAACGGCGAGATCAAGGTCTTCACCGGCTATCGCGTGCAGTACAACGTGACCCTCGGCCCCGCCAAGGGCGGCATCCGTTACCATCCCGACGTCACGCTCGATGAAGTGACGACGCTGGCGGCGTGGATGACGTGGAAGTGCGCCGTCGCCCAGCTGCCGTTCGGCGGCGGCAAGGGCGGCGTGATCTGCGATCCCACCAAGATGTCGAAGCGCGAACTCGAAGCGCTCACCCGCCGCTACACCGCGGAGATCATCGACGCCATCGGTCCCGACAAGGACGTTCCCGCGCCGGACGTCAACACCAACGAACAGGTGATGGCGTGGTTCTCGGACACTTACTCGATGCACGTCGGCCACACCTCGACCTCGGTCGTCACCGGCAAGCCGGTCGAGATGGGCGGCTCACTCGGCCGCCGGGAAGCGACCGGCCGCGGCGCGATGATCGTCGCGCGCGAGGCCGCCAAGCATCTCGGCTTCTCGCTCAAGGGCTCGCGCGTCGCGGTCCAGGGCTTTGGCAACGTCGGCTCGATCGGCGCGGAATTGATGGCGCGTGAAGGCGCGAAGATCGTGGGCGTGACCGATTGGAAGGGCGGCGTCCAGAACGACAAGGGCCTCGACATTCCCAAGCTGATCGAACACGTGGCCAAGCACAAGACGGTGGCCGGTTTCACCGGCGGCGATCCGCTCGGCGCCAAGGACGTGTTCAAGCTCGACGCCGAAATCCTCATGCCCGCCGCGCTCGAAAAGCAGATCACCGCGGTGAACGTCGGCGACATCAAGGCCAAGCTGATCGTCGAAGGCGCCAATGGCCCGACGACGCCAGAGGCGCACAAGATCCTGCATGAGCGCGGCGTGTTCGTCGTGCCGGACATCCTCGCCAACGCCGGCGGCGTGACGGTGTCGTACTTCGAATGGGTGCAGGACCGCCACGGCTACTTCTGGCCGGAGCAGGAAGTGAACGACAAGCTGGAAGTGAAGATGTGCCAGGCGTTCAACGTCGTCCTCGAAACCGCCAAGCAGTACAAGGTCGACATGCGCGCCGCCGCCTACATCGTGGCGATCAACCGCGTCGCCACCGTCACCAAGCTTCGCGGAATGTACGCCTAGAACCGAACCTGGAACCGGTAACCCGGAACTAGGAACCCAACCTGAAGGCCACAAGCTCGGAGACGGGTTTGTGGCCTTCGCTATTTGCGGTGATCTGCAGCAGGTACTGCCCCGCGGCGAGGCTGGACAGCGGCAGGTCGAGCGAATACGTCTGCCCTTCCGCGGGTCCCGTGACCGTCAAATCCGACATCTTCGTGCCTTGCGAATTCAGCAACTGCGCCGTCACCGTGGTCGGCGCGTTGGCCGGCGCGTAGGCATCCGCGCGCACCAGCAGTCGATCGGTGCGGCGGAAGTCGCGCGTGGCGACGGGCGCGGGTGGCGTGCCGCTCGTCAGCTGCGTGAACTCGCGCGCGTTGCGCGCGAACCACACTTTCGGCGTGCTAAGAACCACTTCAGGCGCGCTGGCGTCCGGAATCACCAGGTCGCGATCCTCCGTGTCGAGCGTGCCGGTACCATCGCCCTCAATGGTGAGGCGCACGTCGATCTT
>DATMJU010000380.1:0-10195 GCA_035553795.1 Vicinamibacterales bacterium | reverse complement strand
CGTGAGACCGGCCCCGACTGGCGATTGCCGCCGCCACCACCACCACCACCACCAGGACCGGGATCAACCATGAAAACGAGAGTGAAGGGATCCCGGCGAGCAATGGCCGCCGCCGGATCTGCCACTGGCGCGTCCACAGCTCGAATGCTCGCAACGATGACGACGATCACGATGAGAGTGACGTGAAGCCCCGCGGAGATTCCAGCGAATGCTGTGGGCACGCCAAGTCCGTGGCACGGCAACCGCGGCGCGGGCCGCGACAGGAACTCGGCTCCCGCCGCAGGTGGGGTGCGACGACTACTCACAGGAATGCAAGAGGCAACAGCGATGCCAGCCCTCGGTCGCAGCGGCCACGCATCTCGAGGCGCGATACCTGTCTGTTTTCGAACGCCCTGCCGTATCGGTGTCTGAAATCGATCGGCCGTCGCCGTGGCGGAGCTCGCCACCCACGATTTTCCGAAGCACTTTTGCTCGTGACACTTTGGCACGGCCCGGCATGTAGGTTGCCTCACCCAGGGTGTGGTTCCTTCCCGATCATCCACGCTACGGCCTGACGTTGAACCGGTCACTGTGCGCCCGTCCACAGAAGCGACGACGGCGATTGTCACCGTGCCCGACTCAGGTGTGGATCTCGAAGCGGTCGAGCGCGCGCTCATTGTGTTCGCGCTCGACACGACCGGCGGCAATCGCACCCGTGCCGCCAGGCTCCTCCGGTTGACGCGGAGCGCGCTGCTGTATCGATTGCAGAAATACGGACTGACCTCCAGGCAGAGTTCGTCATGAGACACGTGTTCACGGCATTCCTGTTGCTGCTGGTTGCCGCGGCGCCGGGCACGACGCAAACTGTGGCTGAACCGCCAGCGGAGTCATCCACGCTGGCGGCGCTGGTCGCTGAGATCGATCGCAACAATCCCGAGATCAAGGCCGCGCGGCGAGACATCGACATGCGCGTCGCGCGCATCCAGCCTGCCGGAGCGCCGCCGGATCCGACAATCACCGCGGGCTACATGGGAGGATTGCTCCGGCCGCCGTTCTTTCCGTCATCGAGTGCGTCTGGCAGCTTCCGGCAATTCGGGTTGTCGCAGGAGATCCCATTCCCTGGAAAGCTTGGGTTGAAGAGTCGTGTGGCCGCCACAGAAGCGGAGGCGGCGCGTTGGGACTACGAAGCAACGCGACGGCGGTTGGTGGCGGATCTGAAGGCAGCCTATGTCGAGTATCAGTACCTGAATCGAAGCCTCGACATCCTCGATCGCAACAAGACACGCCTGGATCAATTTCGCCAGATCGCGGAGGCGCGTTTCAGCGTCGGACAGGGCGTGCAGCAGGACGTGCTGAAAGCGCAAGTCGAGATTTCACTGATACTCGAACGCCAGACGCTGTTCGAGCAGCAACGCGACAGTCTTCGCGCACAGATCAATGGCTTGTTGTTTCGTCCACCTGATACACCTCTCGACTCCGCGCTGAGCTTCACGGCCGTTCCGCTTACGTATTCCGCCGAGGAATTGCGCGCGCTGCTGCGACAGAACTATCCGGCGCTGAAGCGCGATGAGCGGGTCATCGATCGAGGTCAGCAGGCGCTCGCCCTCGCCAGAAAAGAGCTGCTGCCAGATTTTGGGGTCAACGTCACGACCCAGAAGTACGTCGGCGGCATGCCATGGATGTACGGCGTCGACGTGATGGTCAAAGTGCCGCTCTTCTGGCAGCGGAAGCAGCGTCCGATGATTGCGGAGGCCGCCGCGGCGCTCGAAGGCGGCCGGCAAATGCGGGACGCGACGCTGGCGACGGCGTCAGCACAGGTGACCGAGGAATATCTCGCCGGCACGACCACTAATCGTCTGGCTGAGCTCTACAGCGACAGTGTGCTGCCGCAGGCACGGCTTTCCCTGGAATCGTCGCTGGCGTCGTACCAGGTCGGCCGCGTGGATTTTCTGAGCGTCCTGACCAATTTCATGACGGTGCTGAGCTACGAGATCAGCTACGAGGAACAACACGCGCGATATCTGCAGGCGCTGGCGCGGCTAGAGCCGCTGACCGGCCTCAGTTTTATCAGGTAACCACCATGACCAGCACAGCGGACTCTTCACGGCAACTCAAATGGCTGATCGCAGTCGCCGCCATGTCCTTGGCGATCGGCGCGGGCGGAACGTGGCTCGTCCTTCGCTCTCCGGCGCAGCCGGACACCAGCTCCGAAGCGGCGGCGGCCACCGCCCACGCCGACATGCCGGGGATGGACACGGGCGGCGGTGCCCCGCCAGTGCCCGAAGGCGGTGTGTTTATCGACCCCGCGCGCCAGCAGTTGATCGGCGTCCGGACCGCCACGGTCGCCCGCCGGCGGCTCGATACGACGATTCGCACGGTGGGCACTCTGGCGTACGACGAAACTCGTGTCGCCGAGATTCACCCCAAGATCACTGGGTGGGTCGAGCAAGTGTTCGTCGATTTTGTCGGCAAGCGGGTCTCGCGGGGGCAGCCACTGTTCACCATTTACAGTCCTGAGCTTGTCGCTACTCAGAAGGAGTACCTCCTCGCGCTGAAGGCGCAACAGCAACTTGGGCAGAGTCGCTTCGCCGAGACCCGCGCCGGCGCCGAATCGTTGGTGAGCGCGGCGCGCGAACGGCTGGCGCTGTGGGACATCAGCGATGCGCAAATCCGCGAGCTCGAACGCACTGGCCAGCCACGCCGCACGTTGACGTTGTATTCGCCTTTCAACGGTGTCGTACTCGAACGAAACACGTTCGCCGGACAGTACATCGGGCCCGAGAGCAGCACCTTCAAGATCGCCGATCTGTCGACCATCTGGGTGATTGGCCAGATTTTCGAATACGAGTCAGCGCTTGTAAAGCTCGGATCCGATGCTGAGATCCAGTTTCCGTATCAGCAGTCGACGCGAACACTCAGAGGCAAGATCACCTACATCTATCCCGAGGTCGATCCTCAGACGCGGCGGGTCAGGGTTCGGATTGAATTCCGCAATGCGGGACTGGAATTCAAGCCGGAAAGCTACGTGACGGTATTGATTCGCGTCATCGGCGGAGAGCAGCTCGCGCTGCCGAGGGAGGCGGTGCTCGACAACGGCGCCAGGCGTTACGCGATCGTGGCGCGGCCGAACGGCTACTTCGAGCCGCGCGAGATCGAAGTCGGCCAACCGGTTGACGACTTTTTTCCGCTCGTGACCGGGCTGGCCGAAGGCGAGCCGGTCGTCACCTCTGCCCAGTTCCTGATTGACTCGGAAACCAATCTGCAGGCCGCAATGCAGGCGATGGCGATGACGATGCCTGGCATGGATCACGGCACCCAGCCGGCACCGAAACCTTCTGGCACGCCGCCGCCGGCGAAAGCTCCGGATCACTCGCAGCATAAGTGAGATGTCGCGATGATTGAAAAACTGATTGCTTTCAGCGCGCGCAACGCGTTCATCGTCATTCTGCTGATCATTGCCATCATCGGCGGCGGTGTGTGGGCGATTCGCAACACACCGATTGATGCTATTCCCGACTTGTCTGACGTGCAGGTCATCGTCACGGCCAACTGGGAGGGCCGCAGTCCCACGCTGGTAGAGGACCAGGTCACCTACCCGATCGTGACGGCCCTGATATCGGCGCCGAAGGTCAAAGTCGTGCGCGGCTTTTCGTACTTCGACGTGTCGTTCGTCTATGTGATTTTCGAGGACGGCACCGATCCCTATTGGGCGCGCAGCCGGGTGCTCGAGTACGTCAATGGTTTGCAGGGCCGCCTGCCGGGCGGCGTTCAGCCGGTGCTGGGCCCGGACGCGACGGGCGTTGGCTGGGCGTTCGAATACGCGTTGGTGGACCGTACTGGCAAGCATGACCTCTCGCGGCTGCGCACGCTGAACGACTGGTATGTGCAGTATTGGCTCCGCAGCGTCACGGGCGTCGCCGAAGTTGCTCCCGTGGGTGGTTACGTCAAGCAATATCAGATCGAAGTCGATCCCAACGCGCTGCTCTCGTACAACATGCCGATCGACATGGTGATCGCGGCGATCCGGAAGAGCAACAACGACGTCGGCGGCCGTGTGGTCGAGTGGACCGGCCGTGAGTACATGGTGCGCGGCAAAGGCTACATCCAGGGCGTCGCAGACATCGAGCAAGTCGGGCTCGGCGCCAAGCCGGACGGAACGCCCGTGCTCGTCAAAGACGTGGCGCGCGTGCACCTGGGGCCGGATATGCGTCGCGGCGTCGCCGAGCTCAACGGTGATGGCGACGTCGCCGGCGGCATCGTCGTGGTCCGTTACGGTGTCGACACCTACGGCGTGATCGAGAACATCAAACGGGCGGTCAGGGAAAAGGTGCAGCCGGCCTTGCCCGAAGGTGTCGAATTCGTCACCACCTACGATCGGTCGACCTTGATCGAGCACGCGATCGAGAACCTGCAGGAAAAGCTCGTCGAAGAAATGCTGATTGTGTCTCTGGTCTGCGTGGTGTTTCTCTGGCACTTGCGCAGCGCGCTGGTGGCAATCCTGACTCTGCCGCTGTCGATTCTGCTCTCGTTCATGGCGATGAAGTACATCGGTCTTGGCTCGAACATCATGAGCCTCGGCGGCATCGCCATCGCAATCGGCGCGATGATCGATGCGGCGATCATCATGATCGAGAATGCACACAAGCACCTCGAACATGACGGTGGCGCCAGGCCGAGGCGGGAGATCCTCATCGAGGCGGCCCAGGAAGTCGGCCGCCCGCTCTTCTTCTCGTTGCTCATCATTACCGTCTCTTTCCTTCCGATCTTCACCCTCGAGGCCCAGGAGGGACGGCTGTTCAAGCCACTGGCCCTGACCAAGACATTCGCCATGGGCTTTGCGGCGCTGGTCTCGGTGCTGGTCGTGCCATTCCTGATGGTGGTGTTCATCCGCGGCAAGATCGCGCCTGAGATGAAAAATCCGGTCAACCGGTTCCTGATCTGGATGTATCACCCGTTCGTCAAGCTCGTCCTGCGCCACAAGACCGCGACGTTGCTGGCCGCGCTGCTGCTGGTGGCGAGCACGGTGCCGGTGTTCCTGAGGCTGGGTTCGGAGTTCATGCCGCCGCTGTACGAAGGCACGTTGCTCTATATGCCGATCACGCTGCCGGGTGCTTCCGTGCAGACAGCGCAACAGGTCCTGGCGATGCAGAACAAGATCATCAAGCAGGTACCCGAAGTTGCATCCGTGTTCGGCAAGGCGGGGCGGGCGCTGAGCGCCACCGATCCCGCGCCGCTCGAGATGATCGAAACCGTGATCAACTTGAAACCGGAGGCGGAGTGGCGTGCCGGGATGACGCCGGCAAAGATCGAAGCCGAACTCGATCGGCTGGTGCGCGTGCCCGGAGTCGCCAACGCCTGGACGATGCCGATCAAGGCACGCACCGACATGCTGTCGACCGGCATCCGCACGCCGGTCGGCGTCAAGATTTTTGGACCAAAGCTCGAACCGATCAACGACATTGGCGCGCAAATCGAGGGCGCGCTGGGCAGCGTGCGCGGCACGCGCAACGTGTTCGCGGAACGCGTCACCGGAGGGTATTACGTCGACTTCACCCTCAAACGCGACCAGGTCGCGCGCTACGGGCTGACGGTGCAGGACGTGGAAATGGTCATCGAGTCCGCCATCGGCGGCGCCAATATCACGACAACGATTGAAGGACGCGAGCGCTTCCCCGTCAACGTTCGCTACCAGCGGCACTTTCGAAACGATGTCAATCAGATCCGGCGCACGCTGATCTCGACGCCGTCGGGTGCGCAAATACCGATCGGACAAGTGGCCGACATTTCGCTGACGACAGGTCCGACCGTCATCCGCACCGAGCAGGCGCAGTTACTGGGCTACGTCTACGTCGATGTAGCCGATCGCGACATTGGCGGCTATGTTGACGACGCTAAGCGTGTGGTCGGAGAGATGGTGAAACTGCCCGAGGGATATTATCTCGAATGGAGCGGTCAGTACGAATACATGCTGCGCGCGAAGGCTCGACTGGCGCTGGTGATTCCGGTGACGCTCCTCATCGTCATTGTTCTGCTGTATTTCAACACGCAGAACCTGGTCAAGGTTGCCATCGTGTTGCTGGCTGTGCCGTTCTCCCTGATCGGCGCGTTCTGGCTGATTTACCTCCTCGATTACAACCTGAGCGTCGCGGTTTGGGTCGGCATCATCGCGCTCGCCGGCGTTGATGCCGAAACCGGCGTCGTCATGCTGTTGTATCTGGACCAGGCCTTCGCGAAGTTCAAAGCGGCGGGTCGAATGAACAGTCTGCAGGACCTCCATGAAGCCGTCGAGGATGGGGCGGTCAAGCGCATCCGGCCGAAGATGATGACGGTGATGGCGATCCTGCTGGGGCTGTTACCCATCATGTGGAGCGCCGGCGCGGGCGCCGACGTCATGAAGCGAATTGCCGCGCCGATGGTCGGTGGCGTGGTCACTTCGTTCGTTCTCGAGCTACTGATATATCCGGTGATATTCACGATGTGGAAGTGGCACGCGGAGGTCAAACCGTCGCGGACACGACTCACGGCACCGGCAGCGTAGGAGAAGGCATTATGATCCGCCACCTGCTTACAGCAATTGTCGCGGCACACGCCATTGTGTTTGCATCTCCGTCGTGGGTGACCGCAGCCGCCGGGCCTCCGTTCGAACTGGCGGTCAAGAAGGATCAGACATGGGGATCCAGCCGCGGAATGCTCGTCGTCACTGAGGGCAGTGTGGAATTCCGGACTGCGGACAAGGACGACAGTCGTGTATGGTCGTACGACGACATCAAGCAACTGCAGGTTCTGTCGCCCACTCGGATCACTATCCTCACCTATGAAGACCAGGGCACACTGCGACTGGGTGCCGATCGGGCAGTCCAATTTGAATTAGTCGGAGACAGCATTTCCGCTGATTTGGTGACTTTCTTCCTCGAACGCACCAGCCGGCCGATCGTGACGGCCGTGATACCTGGCGTGGACGGGACGCCGTTGTTTCAGGTCAACGTCAAGCATTTGCGCCGGGGACGGGGCAGCGAGGGAACACTTGAACTGTACGACAGGCAGCTGATCTATCGGGCTGGAGGTATCACCGACAGCCGGTACTGGCGTTTCGCCGATATCTACTCCGTACTGCGACTCGATCGGTTCCGGTTGGAAGTCCGCGTGTATGAAGGCGGGAGTGGAGATCTGCGCACGTTCGTGTTCGAATTCAAGAACGATCTGCCCGACAATCTCTACGACGCGCTGTGGAGCCGGGTCAACCGCACGGCATTCGATGCTGCGACGAACGGAGCGGGCTACTAGCTGCTTCTCTGATGAATTCAGGTCACCATGAGCCACCACGAAACCCGACATCGGCACACGCGCGCCCGCCGCAGACGATGGTTGACACTTCGTTCCGAGCGGCGGCATCTCTCGAAGGCAGAAGCTGTCGTCGCCGCGATTATGGTGATGGCCGCGGTCATTGCTTTCGTGATGATTCATCGCGAGGAGAGACCGGCAAGCATCGCCCTGGAAGTATTGCCGCCGGGTGGCGACATCCGGCTCGTAACCAGTACTTTCGACGATGGACAAGCCCACTTCTATAGGCATTCGACCAGCCGCGGCGAGGTTCGATTTTTTATCATTAAGGCGGCGGATGGAAAGATCCGCGCAGCCTTCGACGCCTGCGAGATCTGTCATAACGAGCGGCGCGGCTATCGGCAGGCACGTCAGATGATGGTCTGCAACTATTGCGGCCGCGCATCTCCGGTGACGCAAACCGACACCGTTCGGGTCGGCCGCGACTGTAACCCCGTGCCAATCGAAACAGCCGTCGAAGGTGCGCAGGTGCTACTGAAGGCAGCCAGCCTGCAGAACGGCACCAGATTGTTTTAGGCGTTCACAAGGAACCAGGATCATGGCTAAGGAATCGGTCGGCGCTAAGGCTCGCTCAAGCTCTGTCAGGAAATGGACCTGCCCAATGCACCCGGACATCGTGCGCGATCAGCCCGGTAGCTGCCCAGTTTGCGGGATGGCGCTGGAGCCGATGACGATCAATGCCGACGAGGAGGAAAGCGCCGAACTGCGCGACATGACACGGCGGTTCTGGGCGAGCACGGTACTTACCGTGCCGCTCGTGGTGATCGCGATGGGCGACTATCTGCCAGGGCGCCCCCTTGACCAGTTTATGGCGTCAGGGTCTATGGGGTCGCTCGAACTTGTGTTGGCAACGCCGGTCGTCCTTTGGGGCGGCTTGCCGTTCTTCTTACGAGGCTGGCAATCGGTCATCAATCGTAGTCTCAATATGTTTACGCTGATCGCGCTCGGTGTCGGCGTTGCTTACGCTTACAGCGTCGTCGCTATTGTTCTGCCTGGTATCTTCCCCGCATCATTTCGCGATGGTGACGGTCAAGTGGCGGTGTACTTCGAAGCGGCCGCGGTGATCGTCACGCTCGTCCTGCTGGGACAAGTAATGGAGTTGCGAGCCCGCAGCCAGACCGGCGCCGCGATTCGCGCGCTGCTCGGTCTCACGCCGAAAACGGCGCGTCGTATTCGCGACGACGGGCGCGAGGAAGACGTGCCGCTTGATCAGGTACAGCCCGGAGACAAACTGCGCGTGCGGCCAGGTGAGAAGGTACCGGTCGATGGCGTGGTCGTCGAAGGCGCGAGCGCGATCGACGAGTCGATGGTCACTGGAGAACCCATGCCGATCGAGAAACACGCCGCCGACCGCGTTATTGGCGCTACGGTCAACGGCACCGGTTCGCTCGTGATGCGCGCGGAGCGCGTCGGCGCCGACACGCTGCTGTCGCGCATCGTGCACATGGTCGGCGAAGCGCAACGCAGCCGCGCGCCAATTCAGAAGCTTGCCGATACGGTATCGGGGTACTTCGTCCCTGCCGTCGTCGTGATTGCGGTTGTCACATTCGTCGTATGGGCGGCGGTGGGGCCAGAACCGGCGATGGCTTACGGCATCATCAACGCGGTCGCGGTCCTGATCATCGCGTGTCCATGTGCGCTTGGCCTGGCGACGCCGATGTCAATCATGGTCGCCACTGGCCAAGGCGCAATGGCAGGCGTGCTCTTCAAGAACGCAGAAGCCATCGAGGTGATGCGCAAAGTCGATACGCTCGTTGTCGATAAGACAGGTACGCTGACGCTCGGCAAACCGACGCTCGTGCACGTCGCGCCTGCTGACGGCTGGGACGGGGCGCTGCTCCTGCGTCTCGCCGCGAGCCTCGAGCGCGGCAGCGAGCATCCACTCGCGGCGGCGATTGTCATAGGCGCGGAGGCGCGCGGCGTTCAGTCGACCAACGCGGAACACTTCGAGTCGGTTACCGGAAAGGGTGTCAAGGGTCGTCTCGACGGCCGAGCCGTAGCGCTCGGTAACCGGCCGTTGATGGATGATGTCGGCGCCGATGTTGGCGCGCTTGCAGACGCCGCTGACGCGTTGCGTCGCGAGGGACAGACCGTCATGTTCGTGGCCGTCGATGGGAGGTCGGCTGGGTTCGTTGGCGTGGCTGATCCCATCAAAGAAACCACACCCGAGGCGATTCGACAGCTTCACGAAGAACGACTCCAAGTCGTGATGCTGACCGGTGACAATCGTACCACCGCCGAGGCGGTCGCAAAGAAGCTCGGTATCGACGACGTTATTCCGGAGGTGTTGCCGGATCAGAAGGCGGACGTAATCAAGCGGCTGCAGCGAGAAGGACGCGTCGTCGCAATGGCCGGCGACGGCATCAACGACGCGCCGGCGCTGGCTCAGGCGCAAGTGGGTATTGCGATGGGGACCGGCACGGACGTGGCGATGGAAAGCGCAGGCGTCACCCTGGTGAAAGGCGATCTGCGAGGGATAGTTCGAGCGCGGCGGCTCAGCCGCGTGACACTGCGGAACATCAAAGAGAACTTGTTCTTCGCGTTCATCTATAACGCTCTCGGTGTTCCGGTGGCCGCGGGCGTGCTCTATCCGTTCTTTGGCCTGCTGCTGAGCCCGATCATCGCGGCGGCGGCCATGAGCCTGAGCTCGGTCTCAGTGGTGGCGAATGCGTTGAGATTGCGCCGCGTCAAGTTGTAGGTCGGCGCCGCCAGCCGTAAGCGCCATTGGCTCAGGCGCCCTAGTGGTGTTTGTACCAGCCCACGACCTTGATGTCGTTCCAAGCGGTCGTCTGATGGCACCGAAAGCATTGCTCAACGCGGGCATCCGGCGCGCGCGCCACCGGTTGAGAGACCATTTTGAAATGCTCCATGTAAT
>DATMJU010000379.1:0-3225 GCA_035553795.1 Vicinamibacterales bacterium | reverse complement strand
CTCTCGGGCTACACCGCGAAGGTCGCCGGCACCGAGAAGGGCGTGGTCGAGCCGAGCGCCACGTTCAGCACCTGTTTTGGCGCGCCGTTCCTCCCGCTCAATCCGAACGTCTACGCGAAGCAGCTCGGCGAGCGCATCGCGAAGTACGGCTCGCGCGTGTGGCTGGTGAACACCGGCTGGACGGGCGGCCCGCACGGGGTCGGCAGCCGCATGAAGATCGCCTACACCCGCGCGATGATCAAGGCGGCCTTGTCGGGCCAGCTGGATGGCGTGGAGTACCAGCGCCACCCGGTCTTCAACATTGAAGTGCCGACGACGTGCCCCGACGTTCCGAACGAGGTCCTCGACCCGCGCGGCACGTGGAGCGACAAGGCCGGCTACGACGCGCAGGCGGCGAAGCTCGCCAAGATGTTCGTCGAGAACTTCAAGAACAACTTCGCGGACGCCGATCCGAAGGTTACAGCGGCAGGCCCGACGGTTTAGAATCGTCGGGTGTCATCCCATTACGAGGCTGTAATCGGCCTCGAGATCCACGCACAGCTCATGACAGCCACAAAGATTTTTTGTGGCTGTCCCACTTCCTTCGGCGCGCCGCCCAATGCGAACGCGTGCCCGGTGTGCGTGGGATTGCCGGGCGCGTTGCCGGTCCTCAATCGCAAAGCCGTGGACCTGGCCGTGACGGCCGCCGTCGCGCTCGGCTGCGAGGTGCAGGAACACTCGGTGTTCGCGCGCAAGAACTACTTCTATCCGGACCTGCCCAAGGGCTACCAGATCTCGCAGTACGAGCAGCCGCTGGCGCTGGGCGGCGGCGTCACGCTGCCGGCGTCGCTCGGCGGCAAGGTCGTGAAGCTGACGCGCATCCACATGGAAGAGGATGCGGGGAAGTCGCTGCACGAAGGATTTGCTGACTCCGATCGTAAGACGTACCTGGACTACAACCGCAGCGGCGTGCCGCTGATCGAGATCGTCAGCGAACCGGACATGCGGTCGGCTGCGGAAGCGGCCGCGTTCTTCGAGCAGTTGCGGCAGATCCTGCTGTGGCTGGGCGTCAACGACGGCAACATGGACGAGGGCAGCCTGCGTTGCGACGCCAACGTGTCCATCCGGCGCCAGGGCGACACGAAGCTGGGGACCAAGGCGGAAGTGAAGAACGTCAACTCGTTCCGCTATCTCGAGAAGGCGATCGAGTACGAGATCGGCCGCCAGATCGACGTGGTGGAGCATGGCGGACGCGTCGTGCAGGAGACGCGGTTGTTCGACGCCGCGCAGGGCAAGACCAACTCGATGCGCAGCAAGGAAGAGGCGCACGACTACCGGTATTTCCCCGATCCCGATCTGCCGGCGCTGATCGTCGACGCGGAACGCCGCGCCCGCATCACCGCGTCGCTGCCAGAGTTGCCGGACGCGCGGCGACGACGCTTCATCGAGCAGTACGCGTTGCCGGAATACGACGCGGCGCTGTTGACGCAGACGCGCGGCGTCGCCGACTACTTCGAGGAGACGGCAAGGCACTCCGGCAGCCCGAAGGCTGCGAGCAACTGGGTGATGGGTGAGGTGCTCCGCAACATGAAGGAGCGCAACATCGACATTGGCGCGATACCGATCGCGCCCACCGCCCTCGCCGGCCTCATCGCCATCGTCGAGAAGGGCACCATCAGCTCCACGGTCGCGAAGGACGTGTTCGCGAAGATGTACGACAGCGGCCGGGTCGCCGCGGAGATCGTCGAGGCCGAGGGCCTGGCGCAGATTTCGGATAGTCCCAGTCTCGAGCCGATCGTGGCGCGCGTGCTGGCGGCTCACCCGGACGTGATCGCCGAGATCCGCGCCGGCAAGGACCGCAAGTTCCAGTTCCTCGTCGGCCAGGCGATGAAGGAAACCCGGGGCAAGGGCGATCCCAAGATCGTCACCGAGCTGATCAAGAAGGCAATCGGCTAAACTGAGCCCGTGATCGAGACGCAGTCGCTGGCAAAGACCTACGGCCGCGGCATGTACGCGCTTCGCGATCTGAACCTGACGATCGGGAAGGGTGAGTTCGCGTTCCTGACCGGTCCCAGCGGCGCCGGCAAGAGCACGTTGCTGCGCCTGCTCCTGCTCCAAGAGCGGCCGACCGAAGGCCAGGTGATCGTCGGCGGGCGGAACCTCTCGTCGCTGACGCGGGATGAGGTCCAGGCGTATCGCCGGACCGTCGGGTTCGTGTTCCAGGACTTCAAGCTCATTCCCACCAAGACCGTTTTTGAGAACGTGTCGTTCGTGCTGCGCGTGCTCGGACAGCCGGTCGAGCACCAGCGGCGCGCCACCTACCAGGCGTTGAAGTGGGTGGGCCTGCAGCATCGGCTGAATGCGCTGCCGCTGGAACTGTCGGGTGGTGAACAGCAGCGCGTCGCGATTGCGCGGGCGCTCGTCAACGATCCGCACCTGGTCCTGGCCGACGAGCCGACCGGGAACCTCGATCCCGACCTGTCGCTCGAGATCATGAACCTGTTCCGCGACATGAACGCGCGCGGCACGACGGTGCTCGTGGCGACGCACGATCGCGAGCTGATCAAGTGGGTCGGCCGGAGAGTGATTCAGCTCGAGCACGGCAAGGTGATCGGTCCGGCGGAGGCACAGCCGTGACGGTCGTCGGCTACGCGTTCGAGGAAGCGTGGGTCAGCGTGCGGCGATCGGGACGATCCGCCCTGGTTTCGATCGGCACTATCGCCATCGCGTTCATTACGCTCGGCGGGTTCCTGTTGCTGTCGGTCAACATCCAGGACGTGCTCGATCAGTGGCTTCGCGCGGCGGAGATGTCCATCTATCTGAGCGATGAAGCGACCAACGAGGAGCGTGCAGCGCTCGAGACATTCCTGCGCGCGCAACCCACGGTGGCGGGCGTGGAGTACGTGTCGAAAGACCGCGCCCTCGAGCGCTTCCGCGCGGACTTCCCGGAGTTGCAGGAGGTGACCGGCGGGCTAGGCGAGAACCCGTTTCCGTCCTCCATCGAGGTTCGGCTGCAAACCGGCGGTGCCGGTGATGCCATCGCCGACGAGCTATCGAAGGACGTTGCGGGACGTCCCGGCGTTGCGGACGTTCGCTACGATCGGCGGTGGCTGGCGCGCCTTGTCGGGATCGTCACCGCCGCGAGAGGAGCCGCGGCACTGGCCGCCGCCATCCTGATGCTCGGCGCCGCCTTTACCGTGGCCGCAGTAGTGCGCCTCTCGCTGTATGCGCGGCGAGATGAGCTCG
>DATMJU010000378.1:0-5274 GCA_035553795.1 Vicinamibacterales bacterium | reverse complement strand
CTCGCGGCAGGTTGAACTCCTCTTAATACCGCAGGGCGTCATCCTTCCCAGCAATCCGAACCTGGTCGCGTCGTTCTCGGCCACGCCGAATCCAGCCCTGGTGCTCCAAACCGTCGCCTTCGACGCGAGCGCGACTACCGCCAGCGGCACGGACGGAGCTCGAGCTCTGTGTGACACACGCTGCACTTACTCTTGGAGTTTCGGTGATGGTCGCTCGGGCTCTGGAATAAGACCATTCCACACCTACACGACGATAGGAACCTATCTCGTGACCCTGACAGTCGTCGATCCGTTGGGCGCGCAAGCGCAAACGACCCAAACGCAGACAGTCAACCCGGGGGTACCACCGACTGCAACATTCTCGTTCTCGCCCAGTTCGCCTGGCATCGACCAGGTGATCTTCTTTAATGCCACGGCAGCGCGCCCGGCCACTGGGCGAACAATCGTGTCGTACGACTGGGACTTTGGCGACGGAACCAAGGCATCCGGCATGACGACCACCCACAGCTATAAATCGGCAGGTCAGTTCCCGGTTATTCTGCGTGTGACCGACGATGCTGGGACGGTCGGCCAGGTTACGCCACCGACTACGATAACCGTGACTGCGACCGCCGGCGTACCCACTGCGGCGTTCACTTTCTCGCCGACCGCACCGGCCGTGAACCAGCAAGTGTTCTTCGATGGCTCGACGTCGCGGCCGCTGGCGAGCAACCAGCCGATCTCTCAGTACCGCTGGGACTTTGGCGATGGTTCGCCGGACGAGGTGAGCGAGAACTCGCGCGTCACCCATGTTTTCCGTCGCGCGGGGACCTATGTGGTTAGACTCACCGTCACCGATTCCACGGGCAAGATTGGGACGACTACAGTTAACGTGGCGATCCAGTAAGCTGTCAGACAGCTGCTGTGACTGACAGCCCACGAATACTCGAATTGCGACGCCGGGTCCAAGCGGACCCGGCGTCGATTGCTTTTGCCCAGCTCGCCGAGGAATGCCGTCGGGCCGAATCCTTCGACGAAGCCGTCGGCATCGCTCGAGCCGGCCTGCAGTACCACCCCGACTACCTGTCGGCACGCGTCACCCTCGGCAGGGCGCTGATCGAGCTCGAACGTCTCGACGAAGCCGAAAGCGAATTGCGCCTCGTCCTGAAATCCGCTCCGGACAATCTGGCGGCCAATCGCGCGCTGGCGGAAGTGTTCCAAAGACGAGGGCAGTTGCCGGAGGCTCTCGCGCAGTATCGCAAGGCGCTCGACCTCGCGAAGTTCGACCCTGACCTGGCGCAGCAAGTGACTCGCATCGAGAGCGTTGTCGAACCGCCGCCGCCACCAGTCGAGTCAGTGGTGCCCCAGCCTCGTGTCGAGGACTTGTTCGACTTCGACACGCTGCCCGAACAACTTGGCGGCCGCACGCAGCCACAGCTCAAGTTCGACGCCGGCACGCACATGCCGGCGGCCCCGGCCGCGCCGGCCCCGTCGGCGATCGAGAGCGTCACGCTCCGCGAGGACGACGCAGATCCGTTCTCCGTGCTCGAACGCCAGCTTCGGGAGAGCGAATCCGAGCCGATGCCGGCCGGGCCAAACGCCGACGAGCGGGCAGAGCAGCAGATGCTCGCGGAACTTGAAGAATGGCTCGGCGCGATCTCCATCCATCGCGACCAGCGTCCGAACGCCTGATGCAGGTCGCACCTGCGTCCTTGCGCCTCGCCCGTCAGGCGAGGCTCCGTGAGCTCATGCGCGAGGCCGGCCTCGATGCGCTGCTGGTGACCTCGCTGACGAACGTTGCCTACCTGACCGGTCTCTTCGCGTCGGCCGCCGGCGTCGTGATTTCGCGCGACCACATCGCGCTCATCACCGATGGACGCTACCTGGGGATTGCGGAGGGACTCGTCGAGCCACTCACCGGCCTCGAGCTGGTCATCACTCCGGCGAGCAAGCCGTTCGACCAGGCCTTCGCTGAAGCCCTGTGCAAGGGTGGTAACTGGCGTGCCGGGTTTGAGTCGGTCCATCTGACCGTCAAACGCTTCCAGGATCTCGAGCAGCGCCTCAAGGTTATGGGGCCGGGCGTGCGGCTGGAAGCCACCGAAGGTTTGATTGAGCGGCTTCGGATCCTGAAGGACGACTGGGAGCTCCAGGTGCTCGCCGATGCGGGCGGTAGACTTTCGGAAGCCGCTAAGTGTATCATCCCTAAGGCCTTAGCTGGAATGAAGGAGCGGGAAGTCGCCGCTGTCATCGAGGCTGAATTGCGGCGGGTAGGCTTCGACAAGCCTGCCTTTGATACCATCGTCGCCGCCGGACCGAACTCGGCTGTCCCTCATTACCGGGCGGGCGATCGGGTACTGGCGAAGGGCGACCTGGTGGTTTTGGACTTTGGCGGGATGTTTCACGGCTATGCCGTGGACCTCACCAGGACGATAACTCTGGGGCCCGCAACCGACCGGCAGCGCCGGTTGTTGGAAGATGTCGGAGCGGCGCAAGACGCCGGCTTCAGCGTGGTTCGGGAGGGCGTCCTGGCCACGGATATCGATCGCGCCACGCGCGAATCGATGGCAAAGGCGGGACTGGGAGAGGCATTCGGCCACGGTACCGGCCACGGACTTGGGTTGGAAGTGCACGAACGTCCCCGGGTGGCGCCACTCAGGGCGGATTTTCCCGGCGAGCCGCTCGCGCCGGGGATGGTGTTCACGATTGAGCCGGGCGCGTATTTCCCCGAATGGGGCGGCGCACGGATAGAGGATGACGCGGCGCTGACGAAGACGGGAGCCGTTTGGCTTACCGACGTGCCGCGGTTTTGGACCAACTAAATGACACTGGACGAGATCAAACAGCTCATTGAATTCATCAAGGGGCATGAGCTCAGTGAGTTCGAGCTTGAACAGGACGGGGTGAAGATCCGCATCAAGAGCGGCGGTCAGCACCACCACGTCGTGGCCGCGGCTCCGACGTACATGGCGGCGCCTGCGGCGCCCCTGCCCGTCGCCGCGCCACCCGCTGCCGCGACGCCCGCGCAAACCGCCGCAGCCGCTGCCGCCGCCGAGGAGGCCGGCGGGGAAGTGGCGATCGTCAAGTCGCCGATCGTCGGCACGTTCTATCGCTCCGCCGAACCCGGCGCAAGGCCGTTTGTGTCCGTCGGGGACACGGTCCGCAAGGGCCAGGTGCTCTGCATCATCGAGGCAATGAAGCTGATGAACGAGATCGACTCCGAGTACGACGGAGAGATCACGAGCATCTACATCGAGAACGGCCAGGCCGTGCAGTACGGCGAGCGCCTCTTCTCAATCAAACCCTCCAACTAACATGTTCAAAAAGATTCTGGTCGCCAACCGTGGAGAAATCGCGTTACGCGTGATCTTTGCGTGCCGCGAACTAGGCATCAAGACCGTCGCCGTGTATTCGGAGGCGGACGAGAATTCGCTGCACGTCCGGTTTGCCGATGAGGACATCTGCATCGGCCCCGCCCGCAGCGGCGAAAGCTATCTCAATGTGCCGGCAATCATCAGCGCCGCCGAAATTACCGGCGCCGACGCGCTGCATCCCGGCTACGGCTTCCTGTCGGAGAGCGCTTACCTCGCCGAAGTGTGCGAGGCGTGCCACATCCGCTTCATTGGTCCCGACCCGAGCGTAATCCGCCTGCTGGGCGACAAGTCCAAGGCGCGCCGCGCGATGAAGAAGGCCGGCGTGCCCATGTTGCCGGGCAGCGATGGTCCGATCGAAAGCGAAGAGCGCGCGATTAAATTCGCGGCCTCGATCGGTTACCCGGTCATCATCAAGGCGGTGGCCGGCGGTGGCGGTCGCGGCATGCGTATCGTCAAGAACCCAGGCGAGTTGCCGCACGCATTCAAGACGGCGCAGCGCGAAGCCGAATCCGCGTTCGGCGTCGGCGACGTCTACATCGAGAAGTATCTCGAATCGCCTCGTCACATCGAATTCCAGGTCCTCGGCGATCATCACGGCAACGTCATTCATCTCGGTGAGCGCGAATGCTCGATCCAGCGCCGTCACCAGAAGCTGATGGAAGAATCGCCGTCGATGCAGGTGTCAGAGAAGGTTCGCCGCAAGATGGGCGCGGTCGTCGTCGATGCCGCCCGCGCGGTGCAGTACACCAACGCCGGCACGTTCGAGTTCCTCATGGATGAGAAGGGCAACTTCTACTTCATGGAAGTGAACACGCGCGTGCAGGTGGAGCATCCCGTCACCGAAATGGTCACGGGCATTGACATCGTCAAGGAACAGATTCGCATCGCCGCCGGTGCGCGACTCAGCTTCAAGCAGAGTGAGGTCACGTTTACCGGCCACGCTCTGGAGTGCCGCGTCAACGCGGAGCACCCCGAGACGTTCGTGCCTTCGCCGGGCACCATTCACGCGTTCAGCATTCCGGGCGGCCCGGGCGTCCGCGTTGACACCGCAGCGCATTCAGAGTGCACGATTTCTCCGTACTACGACTCGATGATCGCGAAAGTGATCGTCCACGGTCGTGATCGTCAGGAATCAATCGCCCGCATGAAACGTGTGCTCGAGATGTCGGTGGTCGAAGGCATCAAGACAACGATTCCGATGCACCTGAAGATCCTGAGCGATCCTGATTTCGTCGCCGGGCGCATCAGCACGCACTTTATGGAGCGCTACGCGCCGAAGCCCAAGACGCAGCCGCTCGCAGAATCCGCGTAGGTTGCAGGCGCTCTTTGCCCCCAGTCCGGCGGGGCGGCTCTATCCAATAATCGATTCCGACGTGTGCGCGGCCGCTGGCCGCGCCACGGAAGATGTGGCGCGCGCGTTTCTCGCCGCCGGCGCCCGCGTTCTACAGTTGCGCTGCAAGACCCTGGCGAGCGGCGCGTTCCTCGAACTGGCCACGCGCATCCTCGAGGACACCCGGGCCGCAGGCGGGACGCTAATCATCAACGATCGGGCTGACGTAGCCGCAGTATGCGGCGCGCACGGGCTGCATGTCGGGCAGGATGACTTGTCTCCGGCCGATGCCCGGGCGGTCATCGGCGCATCGACGTTCCTGGGACTGTCCACCCACACGGAAGAGCAGTGGGAGGCGGCCGTGCTCCAGCCCATCTCGTACATGGCCATTGGGCCGGCCTTTTCGACGGGCACGAAGCAAACCGGCTATGAGGCGGTTGGCCTGGGCGTGATTCGAGCCGCGTCGACGCGCGCGGCGGCACAGGGCTTGCCGACCGTTGCCATCGGCGGGATCACCATTGACAACGCGGTGTCGGTCATCGAGGCGGGGGCCGCCTCGGTGGCGGTGATAAGCGATTTGGTGAAGGGCGATCC
>DATMJU010000377.1:0-8024 GCA_035553795.1 Vicinamibacterales bacterium | reverse complement strand
CTTCCCAGACACGGGCAAGTTCGACGATCACGTCGACGGCCTTCTCCATGTCTTGAACCGACACCCACTCGAGGCGGGAGTGGAAATTCTGTTCGCCCGCGAAGATGTTGGGGGTCGGCAGGCCCATGAACGACAGCCGCGATCCGTCAGTGCCCCCGCGGATCGGCCGCTCCCGCACCGTGAGCCCCGCCCGCGCGATCGCGGTGCGGGCGTGCTCGACGACCAGCGGATGCTGGTCGAGGACCTCTCGCATGTTGCGATAAGACTCTTCGACCGCGACCTCGACCGAGGCGCCCGGCACCTCGCGGACAACGTCCGCCGCGAGCGAGCGCAGCCAGTCTTCCTTCTCCGCCAGCCCGCGGGTCGCGAAATCGCGAACCAGCAACTTCACGGTCGTGCGATCCACGCCCGCATCGACCACGTAGGGATGAACGAAGCCCTCGCGGCCCGCCGTCGTTTCCGGCGACAGGCGATCGGGCGGCAGGCGATCGATGAAGCGCGCCGCCAGCTTGATGGCGTTGACCATCTGCCCCCTCGCGTATCCGGGATGGGTGTTGAAGCCACGGAACGTGAACGTGATGGCGTCGGCGGAGAAGCTCTCGTATTCGAGTTCCCCGCGCGCGCCACCGTCCATTGTGTATGCGCACGCCGCGCCGAAGCGGGCGACATCGAAGAACCTGGTGCCCTCGCCGACCTCTTCGTCAGGCGTGAACGCGAGACGAATCGGTCCGTGCGGGACTCGAGCACGGATCAACCGCTCTGCGGCGGTCATGATGGCGGCAACGCCGCTCTTGTTGTCCGCGCCGAGCAGCGTGGTGCCGGATGCCGTCACGATGTCGTGGCCGAGGCATTCGCCGAGGTAGGGCATGTCCGCGACTCGCAGCACCGCGGCGGGGTCATCGGGCAGCGTTATGTCCCGTCCGTCGTAGTTGCGATGCACGATCGGTTTGACGCCGGCGCCGCTCATCTCCGGTGATGTGTCGACGTGGGCGATGAAGCCGATCACCGGCACGTTCCGCTTGGCCGTGGTGGCCGGAATCGTCGCCATCACGTAGCCATGCTCGTCGATCGCGGCATCGGCAACACCCATGTCCCGCAGTTCCTGGACCAGGTCACGCAGCAGCGTCAGTTGTCCTGGCGTGCTCGGATACGTGTTGGAATTTTCGGAGGATTGCGTGTCGTAGGTGACGTAACGGAGGAAGCGGTCGAGGACGGACATCAGGGCTGGTTGGGCGGGTCGGGCTGGTAGGGATGTTACCCCACCAAGCCTGACCCGCCCGACCCGCCTAGTTACTTACCAGTCGAACTTGACGCCGAACTTGGCGATGCGCGGCCCGAGGACCGTCGTCGCCTTCTCGAACGTCGAGCCGGACGCCCAGCTGATGTTCACCGCGGTGTTGCTGTTGGTCGCGTTGAACAGGTCGAAGAACAGGCCGAGCTTCGCGCGATCCGACGCGAACTTCAGCTGCTTCTCGACACGGAAGTCGAGCACCACCACGTTGTCCTGGCGGCGCGTGCCGATCGCCTCCGCGAGGATGATCTGCGTGCCGTAGTTCAGCTCGTTGACGCGCGTCGTGAAGAAGCGGCCGTAAGGCGCGCCGCTCTGCATCTTGATCACCGGCGTCACGCGGATGCCCCAGCCGGCGTCAACCGTGCTGGTGACCTTGGCGTTCCAGTCGGTGTACTCGTTCTGCGTCTTCTCGTTCGGGTTCGACGGGTAGCTGCCGAACAGCGAGAAGTTCTGCACCTGCGTGCCGAAGCGGTTGTTGAAGTACAGGTTGCCGAACTGGTTCGTCCAGGTGTGCGAGAACGACGCGTTCATCGACCAGCGGTTCGAGTAGCGCTTGTTGACCGCGAACTCGATGGTCTTGAAGTCGTTCTCGTAGCCGTCGATGTTGCGGGTCGTGTTGTTGGGCGCCGTCGTCGTGTCGCTCAGGTTGAACGCCGAGACGCTGGCGTCATCGCTGTTGCCGTAGACACCATCCGCACCCGGATCGACAACCGTGACCGGGATGTTGAAGTTGCCGTAGGGGCGTGACGCGTTGACCTGCTGCCAGCCGTCGCGATCCGTCTTGTAGACGAAGCCGGCGCGGACGCCGAGGTCGGCAACCACCGCGCGCTCCACGAAGAACGACATCTCGTCGCCGTAGGAGTTGCGGATGTTGGGATCGATCGACGCGCCGGCCGTGCCGCCGAACTTCTGCACCTGGGTGCCGGCCTCGCCTTCCTGGAAGATCCGGTCGCCGTTGAGGTCGTTCCACACGTGATCGGCAAACTGGTTGGCGGTATTGACGTTGACCGCGTCGGCCAGCGCGATGCCGGGGTTGAAGTAGAAGCGGCCCCAGTTGGCCTTCAGCACGGTCTTGCCGTCGCCGGTCAGATCGTAGGTCGCGCCAAAGCGCGGCACGATGTGGTTGAAGGTGACGATGCTGTCGATGGCGGGATAGGTTGCCGCCTGTGCGAAGCGGCCGGCGGCCACGCTCTGCTCGGGCAGATACACCCGGTAGCGATCGAAACGGGCGCCGATGTTGAGCGTCAGCTTGTCGATCGTCCAGGTGTCGGTGACGAACGCGCTGGTAGTGCCGAGCGCGCTCCAGCTGTCGCCGTTGGTGGTCAGACGGACTTCAACCGGCGTGGTGGCCGACAGCGGGCCCTGCAGCGAGCCGTTGACGAAGTGGACGACGTTGTCCTTGTAGTACGAGTTCCACAGCGTCTCGCCCTTCTCGTCCATCCATTCGCCGCCAACCTTCAGGTTGTGCGAGCCGCCGGCGAAGCGATCCTTGAAGAAGCTCAACGCGCCGGTGACCTGGTTGCGACGGCGACGGAGTTCCCAGTCGCGGCCGCCGCCGAGCACTTCGCGCGTGGTCAGCGACTCGTAGCGGGTGTTGTTGTTGTTGCTGTCGAGGCCGAAGTTGTAGCCGAACTGGCCGGCGCGCACTTCGACGAAGGTGTTCTGGTTGAGCGTGCTGTTCCATTCACCCTTGTAGACCCAGCTCGGGGACGCCTGCAGCACCGTCGAATCGGCGGTGATGTGGACCGGCGAGGCCACGCGCGTCGCGTCGACGCGGTTCGGCTGTTCCTTGGTGCCGTGCTGGAGATAGCCAATCAGCTTGTTCGACTGGTTCATCTGGTAGGTCACCTTGCCCGTGTAGTTATAGAGCTTGGTGTTGAACGGCGTGCCGTCGAGGAAGCTGCCGCCGGCGGGCGCCGCGACAGAAGTTTGCTGGTTCAGGTACGAGAAGTGGCCCCACATGCGGTCGCGGATGATCGGGCCGCCGACGCCGAGATTGAGGTTCTTGTACTCGGACAGGCGGTTGCCGTCCGGGCGGATGGAGCGGCCGTTGGCGGCCTCACCCGGCACGATGAACTGATCCGAGCTGAGGTTGCGGCCCTGCAGGTCCTCGTTCTCGTAGTCGTAGTAAAGGCTGACCGACGGACGGTTGCCGCCGCTCTTGCCGACGAACTGCGTCAGCACGCCGGGGCTGTTCATCTCGGCCGAGTTGCCCGCCGCGCCGATGAACACTTCTTCGAACGAACCGTAGTCGAGGTAGAAGCCCGCCGCGGCGGTGCCTTCCGTGGTGTTGATGCCCTCGATCAGCGGACGGTTCTGGCCCGAGTAGCCGTACGCGAAGTAGGTGGTCTGCGTGCCGGCCGTGGCGCCGCCGACGTCAATGCGGTTGAGCGTCACCGACGGCGTCGTCGACAGCAGCGACCACATGTCGCGCGCGTTCGGGATCGACGACAGCATCTGCTGGTCGTAGTTGGTCTGGATGCGGGTCGCGGTGGTGTCGATCACCGGCGACGCGCCGCTCACCGTCACCGTCTCCTGCAGCGTCGCGACGTTCATGCTGACGTTGACCTGGGCGTTGAAGCCGAGGGTGATGCGAAGCCCTTCGCGCACGGTGGACTGGAAGCCCGCCAGCTCGAACGCGAGCCGGTACTCACCAGGGGGCACCGAGGGGAAGCGGTAGATGCCCGCTTCGTTGGTGACCGCGGTGAGCGCGCCAATCTGCGCCGGGCTGGTGGCGGTGACCGTCACGCCGGGCAACACGCCGCCCTGTGCGTCCTTGATTTCACCGCTGATACTGCCCGTCGAGCTCGCGCCGCCGCCCTGTGCAAACACAGGCGACGCCATGGCCACTATGGCCGCGAGAGCCCAAATGATGTTTCTCCAACCTTTCATGTAGAACCTCCGGGTGCTGCTAAGAGCAAAGGAGGTGCCCATGCAGGCCAGGGACGAATCGACGTGCCACTGGCACCATAACCCCGTCTTTCTGTCGTTCGTCACACCCAGGCGTCATCCATCACGCACTTCGAAAAAAGTTCCATGGATTGATCGTGGTGCCTCTTCAATCTCGCGGAGGCCGAATCCAAAGCGGTGAATAGCCTCAGAGGCTCGGAGACGCCGAGGAGTGGTTAGCGGATGTAGGGAAGCGCGCTGATCACGGTGTAGACCACCGCGGCCAGCGTGACCGCCAGGCAGCCGACGGCGATCGCAATGTGATCGATCCGCTCGGGCTTGAGCGGATCCAGGACCAGCGACGCCAGGTAGCCGCCGGCGAAGCCGCCCAGGTGCGCCGCGTTGTCGACACCCGGGAAGATGAAGCCCATGATCCCCATGAACAGCGCGTACTGCAGCCCCGCCTGTTTGGCGTGACTGCTGCCCGTGCGGCGCCCGTAGTGCACGAGCGCGCCGAGGAAGCCAAAGATCGACGCCGATGCGCCAACGGTGATGCCGGCGCCGAAAAACGGAATCGTGAACAGTCCCATCACGGAACTCAGCGTGAAGCCGGCGACGCCTGCGACCGTGAAGATGATCACCATGCGGCCCGCGCCGTACATGTTGGCGATCTCCGGCCCGAGCTGACGAATCCAGAGGACGTTGAAGAAGATGTGCAGGATGCCGCCATGCAGCCATCCGGCGGTGAGCACCGTCCACCACCAGCCGCGCCCGAAGACCGGGATCGCGCCGCTGGCGCCAAGGATCTGGGTCGCCACCGAGTTCGGTTCGAAGCCAATGCTCGTGCCGTCGCGCGACATCACCAGCGACAGCACGTACATGATGATCGTGAAGCCCGTGACGAAGGGAATGAAGCCGAGGTCGTTACCCAGCCGCTTCAAGACCGGCGCATAGCCCCACAGCCCCGGATTGCGCCGGTTGCAGTTGTAGCAGGTGGGATCGTTGACGCCGACCAGCACGCCGCACGACGTGCAGATCACGGAGCCTTCTGTTTTACGTCCGAACACTGGATGACAGTATCAAGTAGCAAGTAGCAAGTAGCAAGAAGCCTTTTTCTTGCTACCTGCTACTTGCATCTTGCTACTTCACGCTTCCCTCAGCCCCCTCGTCCCCAGCGCGAAGCAGATCACGCCGACCGAGAGCAGGATTGCGACCGGCGTGGCCATTTCGGCCAGCGTGAAATTGCGCCACACGCCCCCTTCGATGGCGAGGATGGTCCAGCGGATCGGGCTGATGTAGCTGATCGACTGCACCCATGACGGCATGACGAACGTTGGCACCATGGCGCCGCCGATCATCGACAGCGGCATCAGGATCGCCCAGCCCGCGCCTGACGCGGTCTGCTCGTTCTTGCCGATGCTCGCCACGAGCATCATGAAGCCGACAAAGCAGATCGCCGCGGACAGTCCGGCCAGCGCCAGGATGGCGTACGACGTCGGACGCACGCCGAAGCCGAGCGCGACGCCCAATAGCATCAGCTCGACGATCATGATCGCGGAGAAGCACGAGAGCGCTTTGCCTCCGAGAATCTGCGTGTTGGTCAGCGGCGCCATGCGCAGCCGCACCAGCGTGCCGTGCGTGCGCTCGGTGACGAGACTGATGCCAAACGACATGGCGCAGCCGATCAGACCCCAGATCACGCCCTGCGGAAACGTGATGTCAAACGGATTGCGCGGGCCTTCGTAAACCCGCGCCACGTCGGTCTTGGTGATCTTGAGCGGCTGCCATTCGCCTTCGGCCGATCCCGGCGGGCCCTGAGCCTGAGGCGTGGACTGGAATGTCTTCAACTCGCCGAGAAACCGCTGCACCGGCGCCACCTGCTCGGGCGGCGCGCCCTTGAGATCCCCGAGCGCCTTGTCGATCATCGTCGTGGACGCCGACGGATCCGTGAACACCTTCTGCATGTCGCCGGCGCCGTGTTTCATCAGCAAGCCTTCGAGCATGCCCGCTTCGGCCTTGCGCGCCGGATCCACGCCGACTTCGATCTCCCGCGGGCTGCCGTAGAACATGCGATTGGATGCCTCACCGAAGCCCGCCTTGACGACGATGAATCCGGTGCGCTGGCCGCGACGCACGGCGTTCTCGGCCTCGGCGCGCGCCATCGGTGTCAGGTCGAACGACTCTTCGAGCTTCTTGAGAAACGCCCGCGAGCCGTCGGTGTTGTCTTCGTCAACGATGGCGATGCGGACCTTGGTCTGTTCGCCGTTGTCGTTCCCGCCGAACATGATGCCGAACAGCACGGTCACGAGGATCGGCCAGGCGAACGTAAAGAACATGCCGCCTTTGTTCCTCGGCATCAGACGGAGATCTTTGAGCGCGAGCGCGATGATCTGTTTCATCTCTGTTTCCCGACTACCTGACCACCTGACCACCTGACCACCTGCCTACCTGACTACCTGACTACCTGACTACCTGCCCACCTAGTCCCGAATACTACGGCCCGTCAGGCGGAGGAACACCTGCTCGAGCGTGGGCCGTTCCATGTGGAATTCGTCGATCGTCGTGTGCGCCGCGATGCGATTGAGTTCGGCGAGCGGGTCGGCGGACTGGTGGCGCTGCTCCGCGCCGTGGCTGCGCACGATCAACGTCGGCGGTCCTCCGTGCGCGGCCAGCAACTCGCTCAGCGTGCCGAGCGCGAGCAACTTGCCGGCATCGACGATCGCGATGCGCTCGCACAGCCGCTCCGCTTCTTCCATGTAGTGCGTGGTGTAGATGATCGTGCGCCCGTCGCGGTGCAGCGCTTCGATGCTCTCGAAGATCTTGTTGCGCGATTGCGGATCGACGCCGACCGTCGGCTCGTCGAGCAGCAGCAGTTGCGGATCGTGAATGACGGCGGCGGCCATGTTCAGGCGCCGCTTCATGCCGCCGGAGTAGCCGCCGACGCGATCGTCCTTGCGATCGGTGAGGCCGACGAAGTCGAGCGCCCACTTCACGCGCTCGGTGAGCTTCGCGCCGCCCAGCCCGTAGACCTCGCCGAAGAAGCGCAGGTTCTCTTCGCCGGTGAGAAGGTCGTAGAGTGCCAGCGCCTGCGGCGCGACGCCAATGGCTTGTCGAACGCGCGGCTCGGCCGGATTGCCGTGACCCTCGATCGTCACCGTCCCGGATTCGGGCGTGAGCATGCCGACAGCCATGCTCACCGACGTGCTCTTGCCGGCGCCGTTCGGCCCCAGCAGCCCGAACAGTTCGCCCTTGCGAACCGACAGCGAAAGGCCGTCAACGGCAACGATGCGGCCGAAGGTTTTCCGGACGTTCGAGAGGCTCAGCATTTGAATTACCAGATGATACGGGTCGAGAGTGGCGTCGTTCGGGGCCGATGCTCCAGCGGCGGGTTTTGGGCATCGAGCGGCGTGGGAGCGGGGAAGGCGATAAAATAGGCGCTATCGGCACCGAACTCTTCGTCATCTTCCTGCTCATTCTTGCCAACGGCGTCTTCGCCATGTCGGAGATTGCCGTCGTCGCAGCCCGGAAAGTCCGGCTTCAGCAGCGCGCTGAAGAAGGGGACACCAGGGCCAAGGCGGCGCTCGCGCTCGCGCACGATCCCAACAAGTTCCTCTCGACCGTGCAGTTCGGCATCACCCTGGTCGGTGTGCTGGCGGGCGCGTATGGCGGTTCGCGCCTGGCCGAACCGCTCGCCGAGCCGATCGCCCGCGTCCCGGCGCTGGCGGCGTACGCCGAGGGCATTGCGTTCGGGCTGGTGGTGACCGGCATTACCGTCGCGTCGCTGATCTTTGGTGAGCTGGTGCCGAAGCGCATCGGCCTCAACAGCCCCGAGGCGATCGCCTCC
>DATMJU010000376.1:0-2879 GCA_035553795.1 Vicinamibacterales bacterium | reverse complement strand
ATTCATGACGCGGCGACGGCGTGGAAGTGCGCGCCGCCGATCCGCGATCGGGAGCATCGGGAGCGGTTGTGGCGGGCGCTGCAGGACGGGCACATCGACCTGATCGCGACCGATCACTCCCCTGCACCGCCGGTGCTCAAGGACCTTGAAGACGGCAATTTCATGACGGCCTGGGGCGGCATCGCGTCACTGCAGGTGTCTCTGCCAATCATCTGGACGGCGGCGCGGCTGCGCGGTATCCCGCTGGAGCGCTTGGTCGGCTGGATGTCATCGGCGCCTGCGCGCCTGGCCGGTCTCAACGCCCGCAAGGGCGCGATCACCGTGGGCCGCGACGCCGATCTCGTGATCTTCGATCCCGATCGCGGGATGACCGTGGACGCATCACGCCTGTATCATCGGCATGCCGTGACACCGTACGACGGCGCGCGCCTGAAGGGACTGGTCACGATGACGCTGGTGCGCGGGGAGATCGTCTACGAGCACGGCGAGATTGTCGGACCGCCGCGCGGCGAGTTGCTGACCCGGTACTGACGCAGATCACACACATGAGCGCAATCACCACTCACGTCCTCGACACCGCGAAGGGCCGCCCTGCTGCCGGCGTGCCGGTCCTGCTCGAAGTGCGCGGCGACGCCGGCGACTGGCAGGCGATCAGCCGCGGCACCACCGATCTCGATGGCCGGCTGCGAACGCTGTATCCCGAAGGCAAGCCGCTGGACGAAGGCGTCTATCGCCTGACGTTTGATACCGGCCGGTACTTCGAGACGCTTGGCGTCTCGGCTTTCTATCCTGAAGTCGCGGTGATCTTCGAGACGGCCGCGAAGGAGAAGCACTATCACGTGCCCCTTCTGATCGCGCCGTATGGATACAGCACTTACCGGGGTACGTAGGGTCTTGGGTCTTGGGTCTTGAGATGCTGAAAGCCGCGAATCAGAAGCTGTCGAAGTTGTATCCGGGCGATCCGATCGGGCGGCAGCCGGTTCACACCTTCATCATCGGCGGCGACCAGTTCAGGCGTGATTCTGCGCAGCGCGTCGGACAACAGGCGCTGGAGTTGTTCAATGGCTCCGCGCCGACGGCGAAGGCATTCGCGGAGATCGTCGGTCTGCCGTCCACGTTCCCCGGTCTCGCTGAACTCGTCCGCGCGCGGGTGATCGACAAGCTGCAGCGCGAGCCGGTCGAAGACCTGCGGCTGGATTTTGAAGATGGTTACGGGACGCGGCCGGATCGCGAGGAAGATGGCCACGCGGTCTCGGCGGCGCAAGAAGTGGCGGCCGGCATGGCGGGCGATACCCTGCCGCCGTTCATCGGCATCCGTATCAAGCCGATGTCGACGGAAATGCAGGCCCGCAGCCTGCGCACGCTCGATCTGTTCGTGACCGCGCTGGTGAAATCCGAACGGCGACTTCCCGCCAACTTCGCGATCACCGCGACCAAGGTCATGTCGCCGGCGCACGTCAGCGTGCTGGCGCAGAGATGCGCCACGATCGAGCGCAAGTTGAAGCTGAAGAAGAACGCGCTACAGCTCGAGTTGATGATCGAAACGCCGCAGGCGATCATCGCTGCGGACGGCAGCGTGGCTCTTCCCGCGCTGGTGAAGGCCGGCAAGGGTCGCGTGCGCGGCGCGCACTTCGGCGTCTACGACTACACCGCGCTCTGCGGCATCACCGCGGCCTGGCAGCATCCGCGGCACCTGGCGTGCGACATTGCTCGAGAGATGATGCGCGTTTCCCTCGCCCAGACGGGGGTGATGCTCTCGGATGGATCGAGCAACATCCTGCCGGTCGCCCCGCACGTGCATCGCGCGTGGAAGCAGCATTTTGACGATGTGACGCATTCGCTGGTGAATGGGTTTTACCAGGGGTGGGATCTGCATCCAGGCCACTTGCCCACGCGCTACGCGGCGGTCTACGCGTTCTATCTCTCTGCCCGTCCGGCGGCGACGGCTCGCTTGAGCAACTTCTTCACCAAAGCAGCGAAGGCGGGCGCAGCGTTCGATGACGCGGCGACGGGTCAGGCGCTGGTGAACTTCTTCAACCGCGCGCTCAGTTCCGGCGCGATCACGCTTGCGGAAGCGATGGAGACTGGCCTGTCGGAATCAGAGCTGGGCGGGCCGTCGTTCCGTCAGATCTTCGCCAGGCGCCAGGGCTGATCTGAGAGTAGATTATCGACACATGATCCGCAGCATCCTCGCTCTTGCCATCGTCGCAATCGTCGCGCCTGTTCCGGCGGCCGCGGCCCAACAGGCCAAGGCGGTCAAGGTCACGGTTCTCTCGACCATGCTGGTCGGCAACACCGCATCCGGCATCGGCGAATGGGGATTTGCCGCGGTGCTCGAGGTGGATGGGCGGCGCATTCTTCTCGACACCGGTGCGCGTGCGGAAACGGTGATCAGGAACGCAGAAGAACTGCGGATCGATCTCTCGACGATCACCGATCTGGTCATCACGCACAACCACGCCGACCACACCGGTGGACTTCTGACGCTCCGACGCGAGCTGTCGAAGAAGCAACCCACCGCCCTGTCGAAAGTGCACGTCCCCAAGGGCATCTTCAATCCTCGTCCGGGTCCTGGCGGCCGCGAAGGCAACGGCCTGCTGCCGCTGAAGGCGCCGTACGAGGCCACGGGCGGCGTGTTCGTTGAGCATGCAGGCCCGGCCGTGATCATGCCGGGCGTCACGATGCTTGGACCGGTGCCGCGTGTGCATCCGGAGAGAAACTTCGGCAGTCCCAACGGCGGCCGGGTCGGACAGGTGCAGACGCCAGAAGGATTGGTCGAAGATATCGTCGCTGAAGACACCTCGATCGTCGTCGATACCGCCGAGGGGCTGGTGTTGATCAGCGGCTGCGGACATTCGGGCATCGTCAATGCGATGGAG
>DATMJU010000375.1:0-7339 GCA_035553795.1 Vicinamibacterales bacterium | reverse complement strand
CCCGACCGCAACGGCGCCTATCGCATCGTCGCATCGCCGACGATCGTCAACGATTTGATCATCGCGCCGACGCGAGTCAATCCGCTGACGGCGATGAAGCCGGGCGGCAGCGGCGACGTGGCCAAGACGCACGTGGCCTGGCAGTTCGCGCAGGGGCCCGACGTCCCAACGCCGGTCAGCGACGGCAAGTTGCTCTACGTCGTGCGCGACAACGGCATCGCCTACGCGCTGGACGTGAAGACCGGCGCGACCATCTACGGTCCGGTGCGGCTGCCGTCAGGCACCTACAGCGCGTCGCCGATTCTCGCCGACGGCAAGATCTACGTGACGACGGAAGAAGAAGGATTGACGACGGTGTATCGCGCCGGTCCGAAGTTCGAGATCATTTCCTCGAACCGGCTGTTGAACGACTGCGCGCCGTATTGCCTGAGCACCGTTGCGGTATCAGAGGGGCAGCTGTTCATGCGCACCTCGTCGTACCTCTGGGCGATCGGCAATCGCCGGAAGTAGCTAGAAGCCCCAGGCAATCAGCTTGTCGACATCCTTGACGATGATGGTGCGCCCGGTGAACGCCGGGTGCGCCCACATCGCCGAATCGGCCACGACGTAGCGTTTCACCTCTTCGTAGGCGGCCGGATTCGCCTTCGCCACCACCAGCTCGCTGTTGGTCGTCGCGATCAGCAGGACATCTCCCGCGCGCACGATCGACGCATTCTCCGCCTCTCGTCCCTTCGACAGCCACAATGTCTTGCCGGTCGCAGCGTCGATCGCGAAGAACTGTCCTCGGTTCTTGTTGGAGAGCCCGAACAAGGCCGTGCCGCTGACCGCAGGTGAGCTCATATACATCGACACCTGCTCGTTGCTCCACACCCGCTGCGCGCTCCACGGCTTGCCCTGCCCGCCAACAATGCGCACCGCGATGGTCGGATTCTCGAGCCCGGCGTAGATCAGGCGATCGCCGGCGACAACCGGCGTCACCGAGTTCTGTTCGTACGGCGTCTTGATCGGCAGTTCCCACAGCAGCTTGCCGTCGCGGGGATCGACACCGACAATCTTGTTCTGAGACTGCGTGATCACCTGCCGCACGCCGGCAAACGTTGCGATGATCGGTGACGCGTAGGCCGGACCGTCGCCAGGCCATTGCCATTTGACCGCGCCCGTCGCAACATCCATCGCCGTCAACGCGCCCGAGTTCTGGCCGCCGAGGTGCGCGATGACTTGTGTGCCATCCACGATGGGGGACATGGCCGTGCCGAATTCCGGCAGCACTTTCGGTGCGGGCTTTCGCCACAGCAGCTTGCCGGTGGCGAGGTCGTGCGCGGAGAAGATGCCGCTGATGCCGAACGTGAACACACGGCCGTCGGCAATCGTGGGCGTCGATTTCGGCCCCGGCCCGTGGCCGAGCGCCGCCCGGTTCATCGTGTACGGCGCCTCCACGCCGTCCTGCCACAGCTGTTTGCCGCTCGCAAGGTCGTAGGCGGCGACGATTTCGCGATTACCGAGCCGCGAGTGCAGGATGACGCGGTTGCCGGCGACGACGGGCGATGCGTGACCGGCGCCGACCGTGATCTGCCACCGCTTCGTCAGTTGCGCAGGCCACGCGGCGGGAGGCGTAAACGCAGAAGCCACGCCGTCTCGCGCCTGCCCGCGCCACTGCGGCCAGTCGGCTGAGGCGGGGGTTACAAGGGTTACAAAGGTTACAAGGGTTACAAGGGTTCTCATCTCATTCACCTTTAATGGCCGCTGTGATCGGCGTTCGCGAGGTCATGCGGATCGCGGCGAGCGAGGCGAGCATCCCGGTCAGCATCACGCCGACGACCAGTCCGATCAAGCTTCCCCACGGCAGCGCCTGGGCGCGGTCGAGCACGGCGGGCATGATCGCCACCAACGCGCATCCGGCGCCGATCAACAAGCCGCCCGCCACCAGCATCATGCCTTCCGACAACACCATCGCGCGCACGTCGGCGGGCGTGAAGCCGACCGCTCGAACCAGGCCAATTTCCTTACGCCGTTCGAGCACGTTGCGCGCCAGCACCGCGCCAACTCCGATCGTCCCGAGCAGCAGTCCCAGCGAGCCAAGCGCCTGGAACGTGGCGAGGTAGGTGTTCTCGACCTGGTGATACGAATCCCACCGCTCGCGCGTGTTGATGACATCGAGGCCGAAGTCCGAGAGGCGATCCTCGAGATGCGTGGTGATCGCAGCTTCCCGGCCTTCGGGCGCCTGGATCATCCACACTCGGTAGCCTTCCTGCCTCGGGAACAGGCGCATGAATGCCGGCTCGCCGATGATGATCTCGGATTGCAGGAAGCTGTCTGCGAGCGCTCCGACGATGCGGAGGCGCACGGGCTCCTGGCCCTGCGGCGTGAAGGTGAAGTCGTCGCCGATACCCAGGTGCAGGCTATACATCAGCGTCGTCTGGTCCGCCACCGCGGGAATCGCTCCATCGTCGAACACGCGATTGAGCAGCAGCCACGGGTTGGCGATCTCCTCAGGCGATTGCGCCATCGAGGATGCGAAGGTGAAACGTGGTGACTCGAAGAATCTCGGCTCCGGCGCGACGATGCGCGGATTGGTGGGGCGATAGAGCGTCAAGCAACTGGTTTCGTCGCCGGGCCGCAATCGGAAGCGCGTGAACGACGCGCCCGTGATGTCGTCGGCGATCAGCCCGAGCTCGCCGGCTCCGCTCGCGTCGTTGGGGTCGTGCATGAGCGGCGCGACCGATTCGCCCATCAATGCAAATCCGCCGATGCCCGAGCGCGCATCTCCCGGTGACGTCGATACGTCCTTCTTGAAGGCGCCGACCGTCACGAGCACGAAGCTCGCAAAGGCGATGAGGGCCAGGCTCAGAACAGAACGTGCCGGACGCACCGACGTCTGCTTGATGCCGAGTGCGAACATCGCCCGCGCGCCGCGGCCGAGCGAACTCGACGCGGTGCGACGCCGCAGCAGTATCGATGCGGCGCACAGGCCCGCCACCAGCCACGAGCCGCCGGCGCCAAAGAATCCAGCTGTCGGATCGAGTTGTCCGGTCGTCGCCAACACCAACATCACCAGGCCCGTGACCGCAAACAGGCCGGCGACGATCCTGGTGATCGCCCTGGCCCGCGGCGTTGGGGCAGGAGTTCCGCCTTTGAGCAACGCCCGCGCGGAGCGGCGGCTCATCGAGCGAATGCCGCCCCAGAGCGCGAGCACGCCGACGGTGAAAGCGCCTGCCACGCCGGCACCAAGCGCAGCAGGATCGACATGCAGCCCGAGGTCGCGAGTGCCGACGGCGCCGACCCACCACGTGCGCAGGCCGTACATGATCAGTGCGCCATACGCGACGGCGGCAATGCTGCCGGCGATCGCGCCGATCGTGGTCAGGATCAATCCCTCGCGCAGGAACGCCGAGCGGATCCTGCCGACGGCAAATCCCATCGTCGCCAGGATGCCGACTTCGGTGGTGCGTTGCTCGAGGCCGACCGCGAAGAACAAGTAGGCGAGCAGCAGCGCTGAGACGACGAGGAAGAAGCTGAAATAGAGGAAGTACTGGCCGAAGTCGGTCGTGCCTTGTGACGCGGCGAGCGCTTCATCGCGGACGATGCGGGCCGTGAGGCCGGCGCCAGCCGGATCGAGCGCTTGCGGGCTGATCGTGGCGCTATCCGAGAGCCGCAATGATGAGACGTTGCCGTATCGCGATCCCCACAAGCGCTGGCCGTCCTCGAGCGAGATGATGGCCTTCGGAGCGGCGCGATACTTGTCCCAGTAGTCCTCGTCCTTCTGGCGAATGCGTTGCAGTTCGACCGGGAAGGGAGGATCCCACGAGGTCATGTCGGCGGCGTCGCTGATGCCGGGATAGTCAGGCGTCAGCGAAGGATCCGCGCCGTCATCACGCATCGGCAGGATGCCGGCCACGGTGAACTCTGCGCGCGATGTCGAGAGCCCGTCCTCATCCGACCAGAGAAAGTATTCGAGGGTCACCTTGTCGCCAGGCTTGGCCTGGAGATCGGAGGCCGCCCATTCGTTCAGCCGAATCTCTCCGCGCCCCGGTCCTTTGGCGGCGACCACCGAATAGGGAATCTCGCGATCGCCGATGCGCATCGTGTTGGCGACGTAGGCGAGCACGCTCTCGGCGCGCAGCCCGTTGTCGCCGGCAATGGCGCGCACACCGGCGGCGAGCTCATCGGTCAACAGTCCGGCGCGGGTTTCGACGATGGTCCGGCCATCGGGGGCATTGCGGAGGCGCAGGCCGAAATCGTCGAGGTCGGCCGCGGGAGCGATGACCTGGTTGATCAGGTCGTCCGGCCGTTCCTTCAGCGCCAGCAAGAGCGTGTTGACGCGATCGTCCAGGCCGAGATCGCGCTGCAGCCGCTGCATCGGCACGAAGATCGCCATGACCGGGCCTTGCGATGGCGCGAGAGAGAACTCGCCGAGCGATGCGCGATCGAGCACCCGCGCAACGGTCAGGCGAATGCGTTCGCCGGCAGCATCGCGCCTGCCCTGCAGCGTCGAGAGGGGAATATCGGACGGCTTGGCGACGCGCAGGGTGATGCTGTCGCCGGCCTTGGCGCCGAGTTCCGAGGCGAGCGCCGCGCTGATCAGCGCTTCCCGGCCTGTGAGGTTGAAGCCCTCCACGCCATGGAATGCGCCGAACCGCTCGTCGACGCCATACGCAGCGACGCGGCCGGCCGTCCGGCTTGACTCGTCATGCGACACGGCGGAGTCAACCACGATCAGTGGCGCGGCAGCGGCGACATGCTGCGGCGACCTGGCGAGGACATCCGCTGCGAGGGCGGTCCTGAAGAACGTCGGCGCAATGACGACCGCATCCGTCTTTCCGAGGCGGCCGAGCGCGAGTTGCTTGAGGCTCTCCCGCACCGATGTGCCGACGAGCAGCGCGCCCGCGAGCACCGCCACGGCGACGGCGACGCCGAGGACGACGAGCGCGTTTGTTCCGGCGTAGTAGCGAAGGCTGGCCTTCGTCAGCATGGCTTACGTCGTTAACTGCCCGCGATCCATCCGCCAGCGTTTGGCGAAGCGGGATCCGAGCGAATCGCTGTGCGTGACGACCACCATGATGCCCTTGTGGCGTCCGTGCAGCTGGAGCAGCAGGTCGGCGACGATTTGCGCGGTGTCCGCATCCAGGTTGCCGGTCGGTTCGTCGCACAGGATCATGCGTGGATTGCGAATCAGCGCCCGCGCGATCGCGGCGCGCTGCTTCTCGCCGCCTGAGAGTTCAGCCGGCCTGTGATCGAGGCGGCCGCTCAGGCCCACGAGATCCAGCAGTGCCTTTGCGCGGTCGGGTGCGCCGGTGTCCGCATCGCCGACCAGCGTGGGGACGAGCACGTTTTCGAGCACGGTGCACTGCGGCAGCAGGCAGTGGTCCTGCAGCACGAAGCCGACGTCGCGATTGCGAAACGCGGCCAGGCCCTCCGCCGAGAGGGTGTAAGGATTGGTGCCGTTCAGGTCGATCGTGCCGCTCGTCGGCGGCTCGAGCCCGCCAAGGATGTAGAGCAGCGTGCTCTTGCCCGATCCGGAAGGGCCCATCACGCACGCCGCTTCGCCGTCGTCGAGGGACAGCGATACGTCGCGCAGGACGGTCAGTTCACCCGCGGGCGTGGGATACGTCTTGCTGAGTTGCGTCGCGGTAAGCATGCAGCACGGCCTCTGCCATGTGACGAACAGTGTAGTGGTTGCGCACGCCGTCGGCGCCGCGCCGGCCTCTCTCTCGCCGGTGCACCGGATCCCGCCACAGCGTGGCGATGGCCTCGGCGACGTCGCGGCCGGAATCGGAGGCCGCCAGCACGCCGCCGCCGGTTCGGGCGATCACTTCGGGAAACGCGCCGTGATTCGGCTGGACTACGGGAACGCCGCAGGCCATCGCCTCGAGCACGAACAGGCCTTTCGGCTCGTGATACGGCGTTGGCACGGACAGCACGTCGATCTCGTGGAAGAACTGGACCTTCTTCGCCCGCTCGACCGCCCCGCGGTAGACGAACTCCTCGGCGAGCCCGGCCTTGGCGAGGCCGCTGGTGATCTGCTCGAGATACGGCTTGTGCTCGGGCGGGAGGTATCCAGCGGCCATCAGCCGTGACGGCGGCAGTCCCTTCTCAGTGCGAAGGATGCGATACGCCTCGGCGAGGTTGTGTAAGCCCTTTTCGGGAGCGATGCGGGCGAAGTACCCGATGGTGAAGGGATCAGGGATCGGGGATCGGGGATCAGAGGGGACGGCGCGTGTCGAGACCGACAGGTCAGCGACGTTCACGCCAAGCCCCGCGACGCGCATCCTGGATTCCGGGATGCGGAGATAGTCGCGCATGAAGCGCGCGTAGTACTCGCTCACCGCGATGAACAGGTCGACGTGCTGGATCTGCGAACGCACGAGCTCGAGCGCTTCGGTCTTGTAGGGCTCCGGCAATGCCTCGAGGAAGAGATCCTCGCCCTGCAGCGTCACCACGACCGGCCGGTTGAGCGCCCGCTTCAGCGGCGCGACCAGGTTGATCAACAGCGTATATGGCACGTTGACGATGTCCGGCGCCGGTTCGCTGCTGACAAACTCGATCAGCTTCTCGATCTCCTTGCGCTGGTTGCCGTCCGAGCCACGCAGGGTTGAGACCGTCAGTGCGCCGAGCTGCTTCGGGTCCACCGCGATCGAGCCGCTGGTGAAGGCTTTGATCACGCCCGGCGCATCGAGCAGGCGATCGAGGATGCGTCCGCGCCTGAACCATGGCAGGTGCTGTTCGAGGTAGACGCTGATACCGCCGAAGAACACCTGTTCCTGGCGGCTGACGTTTTCTTCGTCGGTGAGGGTCGGCGTGTAGAAGGGCAGCAGCGTGACGTCATGCCCCTGGCGGATCAGCTCCGCCGCCAGCGCGTTATCGCGCATGCAACTGCCGCAATACATGCTTGCGGCACCTGCAGACAGCGACAGGATCTTCATGAACTACGCAAGGCGCTGAATGGCACGACGCGCATAGAGATGCTCGAAGAGATTGCCTTCGTGCGGCTGGTCCCAGCCGATCTGCGTCGTCGACAGCGGTCCGAAGTTCAGGCGATCGACGTGCGGCGACGCGACGAAGCGCGCGCGGAACGCGGGGTCGTTCGAGATGCAGGTGACGACCAGCGATGGTCCGAGGCAGTCCGGCAGTTCCTCCGCCTTCACTTCGACGACGCTCGCGTAGGGAAACAGGAACTCGCGGTTCGCCAGCGGATGGTTGGCGTCACAGCGGACGATGGTCGGCAGCACGTAGGTGCCGCCGTGGACGGTGGCGACGCGCTCCTTGCCGCGCGCCTCGGCCGAGACATCACGAGCGAATTTCCGTTCCGTGCCTTCTGCGCCATCTGTGGCCAGGTCCGAAT
>DATMJU010000374.1:0-4644 GCA_035553795.1 Vicinamibacterales bacterium | reverse complement strand
GGTTGTGCCGTTGCCGGTCACGGCGCCGACAAGCTCCTGCGGATCGATCCGGTCGAGATTGGACTCCGCCAGGTTCACGTTGCTGGCCGCGACGATGGTTGGTCCCGGCTCCCGTCCCGAACCGCGAATCTCATAGAAGCCCTGCTCGGTCAGCTCGAGCGCGGCGACGGGCGGCGCCGTCCCCCCAGGCACGGCCGCGACAGGCGCCGGCAGGTCGCGACGCTGGCCTGCCGGCGTCAGGATGGTGCGCCCGGCCGCCGCGCGGGCCGCGCTGGCCGACGTCGCGCCGGCAGCGATCTCGGCGGCGTCAATGTCGAGCACCTGGCCGATGGTGAGCCACGACGGCTGCTCCTTGAACCCGGAGAGATGCCGGCCGAGCTGGTGCACGAATGGCAGAAACATCGGCTTGAGCGCGAGGTCGTTCCAATTCAGGTCGAGCGTCGATGCGAACACCAGCACGCGCCCGCGGCCGGCGGTGCGCTCGACGAGCGCCGGCTCGCCGGTGTCGAATCGCGCCAGCACACTGGCGTCCTTGGCCGCCGTCAACGCTCGATACGAATAGAAGCGCGCGCTCGCAAAGTCACCGCTGCGCGGCGCGCGGAACGGTTCGAAGATGGCATGGCCGAATTCCATTCCGCTCAGGCGGGCCGCCGCGCCGCGCGTGCGGTCAACGGTCTGGCCAATCGTCACCGGCAGCCACTGGGCGCGGGCCTGCGGCCACGACGCGCGCTGTCCGAGCGCCAACAGCAGGCCGCCGCCACCTTCCACGAAGGTCACGAGCTTCGCCGCGGTGGCGTCGCTGATCGGCACGTCGTTGAGCAGCATGACGCGCGCGCGATTCATCGCGTCGCCGGCGAGCGCCTCCGGCGACTGCATCGAGGCGTCAAACCGCGGCGCCTCGCCGATCGCGAGCGCGCGCGACAGATACAGCATCGACTCCGCCGAGCCCTGCGCCACGGCCATCACCGGCACCGGCGCCGACGGCGTGATCACGAAGTTGAAGATGTTGTCGCGGGCAAGCGCATCAACGGACTGCCCCGCCGCGCCAAGCCGGACGACGGCGCGTGTATTGGGCGCCGTGATCGTCAGCGGCGCGAACGACACCGTCGCCGACGCGGCCGGACCGACCGAGACCTTCAGGTCCTGCACGACGCGGCCATCGATCTCGAGCAGGATCGGCACGTCGGTCGCCGGCGTCGACGTGCGATTCAACACGCCGGCGGTCGCGGTGATGCGTTCGGCCTGCCCCGCCTCGCGCGAGCGCAGCAACGCGATCGGCGTGAGCGCGAGGCTCGCGCCCTCGGCCCCGCCCACCGGCACCGTCTTGATCGTCGTCCCACCCGGCATGCGCAGCGTGTCGTCAGGCTGCCAGCCGGCGCGCTGGAAGTCGGACACCACGAACACTTCCTTGCGCGGCAACAGCGATTCCGCGAGCAGGCTGCCGGCCAGTTTCAACGCCGGCGCGAACTTCGTTGATCCGGGACCCGGCGTCGCCGCATTGATCTCGGAGACGGCGCGGGATCGATCAGGGGTGGAGCGCACCGCGACTTCAGCGGTGTCCGCAAACAGCACCAGCGTGATGCGATCGGCGGCGGTCGCGTCGGCGATCGCCTCGCCCGCGAGGCGTTGCGCGCGCGACCACGTGTCGCCGTAGCCCATGCTGTACGAGCGGTCGAGCAGCAGCACGATGTCGCGGGCGCCGCTCTGCGCCGCCACGACGCCGGAGCCGCGCAGGAACGGGCGCGCGAACGCGCCGACGATCAGGGCAATTGCCGCGAGCCGCATCGCCAGCAGCAACCAGTCGCGAATCCGCCGCCGTTGCACCGATTCGTACGGGATCTTCCGCAGGAACATCAGCGACGGGAACTCGACCACCGACTTGCGTTCCTTCTGCGTCAGGTGGATGAGGACCGGCACCGCGAGTGCGGCGAGACCAAGCAGGAACAGCGGCGCGAGGAACGACATGGTGCGTTACCTCGTTCTCGCCAGCCGTTGCCGCATCGACAGGAAGCGGAACAGCGCGTAATCAAGCGGCATGCTGGTATTGAGCAGCGTGTAGTCGACCGGCTGCTGCGATGCCTTCTTGCTCAGTGTGTCGATGTGCCCCTGGATCAGCGCGCGATAGTCCTCCGCCAGCTTCGACGGCACGATCGGCATTTGATCGCCGCTCTCCATATCCTCGAAGCTCGACGCCTCGGAGAACGGGAAATCAATCTCCTGCGGATCGAGGATGTGGAACAACGCGACGTCGTTGCCGCGGTGCACGATGGGGCCGACGGCGTGAAAGATCTCCTCGGGCTCGGCGTAGAAGTCGGAGATCACGATGATGATGCCGCGGCGACCGAAATGCTCGGCCACCTTGCGCAGCGGCGCGACGAGGTTGCCGGGCTTTTCAGGCTTCGCGCGATCGAGCGTGTGCAGCACGACGTCGAGGTGCTTCGCCGATGCGGGGATATGGTCGACCACGTCGGAGTCGAACGTGATCAGGCCGACGCGATCGCGCTGGGCGTTGGCCATGTAGGCCAGGCAGGCCGCCAGCGTCTTGCCGTAATCAAGCTTCGAGATCTTTGCGCCGAATCCCATCGACTTCGACACGTCGAGCAGCACCGAGAAGTTGGCGTTCGAATCCGCCTCGAACTGCTTGATGTAGTACTTGTCGGTGCGCGCGTAGACACGCCAGTCGATGCGGCGGATGTCGTCGCCGGCCACGTAGCCGCGATGCTCCGCAAAGTCCACCGACGCGCCGTAGAACGGCGCGCGGTGGGTGCCGTTAATCAGCCCGTCGACGACGGTCTTGGCAATCAGCTCGAGGCTCCCGATCCGGGACAGGACGACCGGATCGATGAACTTCGCGCCGGGGAACGAGGCTGTGGACATTTCGGTTTCGGATCTCGGATTTCAGATCTCGGATTTACATGCCGGACCTGGGCACTGGAATCGCCTCGAGCAGCTTGTCGATCAGCGAATCGCTGGTGATGCCTTCCGACTGCGCGTGGAAGTTGGTCAGCACGCGGTGACGCATCACCGAGTGCGCCACGGCGCGGATGTCCTCGAAGCTGACGTGGAAGCGCCCGTTGGTCAGCGCGCGCGCCTTGCCGGCCAGCACGAGGAACTGCGCGGCGCGGACGCTGGCGCCGAACGCGATCCACTTCTTGATCGACTCGGGGCAGTTCGGATCCTTCGGGCGGCTCGAGCGCACCAGCTTCAGCGCGTAGCGCATGACCGGGTCGGCGACCGGCACGCGGCGCACCAGGCGCTGGAACGCGATCAGGTCGGGGCCGCTGACCGGCTTCTCGAACTGCGGTTCCAGGATCGCGGTCGTCGTCTTCACCACCAGGAACTCTTCGTCTTCCGGCGGATGCTCGATGACGATGTGGAACATGAAGCGATCGAGCTGCGCTTCCGGCAGCGGATAGGTGCCTTCGAGCTCGATCGGGTTCTGCGTGGCGAACACGTAGAACGGCTCTTCGAGCTTGTAGGTGCGGCCCTGGATCGTCACGCGGTGTTCCTGCATCGCTTCCAGCAACGCGGACTGCGTCTTCGGCGGCGTGCGGTTGATTTCGTCAGCCAGCAGGATGTTGGCGAAGATCGGGCCGGGCGAGAACACCATCTGGCGCCGGCCGGTGGCGGCGTCTTCCTGGATGATGTCCGTGCCGGTGATGTCCGACGGCATCAGGTCGGGCGTGAACTGGATGCGCGAGAACTTCAGGTCCAGCACCTTGGCCATGGTGTGGATCAAGAGCGTCTTGGCGAGGCCGGGGACGCCGATGATCAGGCTGTTGCCGCCGACAAACAGCGTCAGCAGCACCTGGTTGATGATCTCGTCCTGCCCGACGATCTGCTTCTTGAGCTCGGCGATGATCCGGTCGCGGCCAACCTTCATCCTGTCGGCCAGCGCCACGTCATCCGGAGTGTTCATCTCAATCGTGTCCACGCGATCCTCCAAGCCCCAAGCCCCAGGTCCCAAGCCCTATTAATGCGTGAGCGCGTACATGACGTAGTTCACGCCAAACTTGTACGCTTCGTTCGATAAATCCACCGGCACATAGCCCGTGTCGGAGTATTCCCACAACTCGCCCAAATCATGGTTGTTGTTCGCAATCGCGATCAATCGCTTTCGCGGATCGTTGTCCTCGAACATCCCCAGCCACTCGGCGTCGCCTTCGTCGGAGTAATACCCCGAGCGCGGGTCGAGGGCGTTGATCTCGAAGAACGAATGAAAGATCGGGTGGCTGGCGTCGAGCTTCTGGAACGACGCGGCAGGCATCACGCGCCGCATCTGCGTCACCAGGTTGTTGACGTGATAGCCGCGGAAGTCATCGAAGATGATGAAGCCGCCCTTTTGCAGGTAGGCGCGCAGCGCATCGACGTCCGCCTGGCTCGGCTGCCAGAAGCCGGGTTCCGACATGTAGGCGATCGGGAACTGTCCAAGCTCCGGATCGTCGAGCGTCCGGATGTTGCCCTGCTCCGACACGCTGGTGACGAAGGTCAGCTCGTTCAGGATCTTCAGGAAATGAAACTCGGCGCGTGGAAAATCGTGGGCCCACGTCGGCTCGCCGCGGAAACGGCCTCCGGCGAGATTGCCCGCGGAGCCATAGCGCAGGCGCGTAAAGACGAAACGGCCGTCGTACTCCGCGCGCGCGG
>DATMJU010000373.1:0-2651 GCA_035553795.1 Vicinamibacterales bacterium | reverse complement strand
CTCTACGGCGGCGTGCATCGGCGCGTGCCGCATCCGCTGCGCGCCGTGACCACGCTGACCCGCCCGTTCCTCCACGCGGAACGCCTGGTGTTCACGCATCCGCGTACCGGCGAGCGCCTCGAGTTCACCGCACCGTTGCCCGCGGATCTGGAATCGGTGGTGATGGCGCTGGTGCCGCCGGATAAGTTCGACACCGTCTTCGCGAGGGACACAGCAGGCACGAACAACGAGTTCGAGCGATAACGCTCAGTTACGCTGCAGAGATCGCAATTTCTGCGATCCCTTCCGGTTCGAGATTTTTTCCCAATTTCTTAGCTTGCATCTCGACGCCGACGATGGCACCGTCGTCGTAGATGAGGAACCCATGCATGCGAGGAGCGCCAGTGCCGCGCTGATCCCTATGGACGAACGCGACGAACACATCCTGCAAACCGCGACCGATCGTTTCGAGCGGCGCCTTGCCGAGGAAACCGGCAAGGTGCGCGTCGAGATGGCTCACGGGTTTGGGAGTCTGCGGACGGAAATTTCCGGTATTCGATCCGAGATGATCGAGCGCAACCACGAGCTCTTGAAGTGGGCCCTGCTGTTCTTTGCCGCTCACGTCGCGGCCACTACAGGCCTGCTCGCGCTATTCGTCTAGGGTCATTCGATCCGCTCGGGCTCCATCACCTTCTCGACGACCTTTCCGCCCTCGACGCTGACGTAATAGACCTTCGCCGCCGCGCGAGTCGACACCACCCGCTTGACGGTGTTGTCTTCGAAATAGATGCCGGCGTCGTTGTCACACGCGTAGCCCGGCTTCATCTGCCCGGACTGGATCATCCTCTGGTACAGCGGGCGGCGTCCGGGCTCTGCGTCGTAGTGCGGTGAGTGGCTGCCCTGCAGGAACCCCAGGCAGTCAACCTTCGACAGTTCCTTCGGACGCGAGTCGGTCGTGCCGTGTTCGAACCAGCACAGCGAGCCGGCGCTCGCGCCACCGAGCACGATACCGCGGTCCCACGCCTGCTTGAGGATCGCGTCAATGCCATGCGCTTTCCAGATCACCTGCTGATTGAGCGTGTTGCCCCCGGAGCAGACGATGCCGTCAACAGACAGCAGCACTTCTTCCCAGGTCCGCGTTTGCGAATAGCTGGCGATAAAACTGATCTGATGCGACGCCTCGACGTTGAGCGGGGCGCAGGCGCGATACCAGTTGATGATGCCGGTCGGTGAGTCCGCTGATGCGGTCGGCAGGTAGAGGAGCTTCGGCCGGGGCTTCCCGGTCAGCTGCGCCATGTAGCGGATGAAAGCCGTCCCGTAGCCGCCGCCAGCGATCAGGATCTTGCGGGTGGCTGGGCCAGGCTGCCTGCCGCCTGTCGCCTCGGCGAGGGTGGGTAGCGCCTCCTTCAGAGGCATGGCGCCGAGCGAGCGATCAGCCAGGGTCGCCCCCACGGAACCAGCGATCGACGACATGATGAATTCTCGGCGCCTCATGAACATCTCCCTATGGCAGGAGTATGCCACGGCCGGCTCATGTGGCTTACGCGTTGCATGGCCGGAAGGTCATGAAGCTGCGCACACTCCCCCTAGCACTGCTCCTCGTCTTCCTGGCTATGGCAGGCGCCGCCTCGGCGCAAACCCCGCCACCACCACCGCCGGGCTGGGCCGGATCGGCCGGCGCGGGCCTCGCGTTGACGCAGGGCAACAGCGACACCTCGACAGTGAATGCCGCGTACGAGCTCAAGCGTGACACCGGCGGTGACTTCGTGTTGAGGAGCGCGGGGTTGCTCGTTTGGGGCAAGTCCGAGGGCTCCTTGACCAACGACCGGCTATCGCTCGACGCCCGCGGAGAGCGGAAGCTCAGCCCGAGAACTGCCCTGTTTGTCCAGGCGCAGTACCTGCGAGATTCATTCAAGGCGATCGACTACTTGATATCGCCGACCGTCGGCGTCAGCCGACTGCTGGTGAAGGATGACAGGACCGAGTTTGGCGTCGATGCCGCGGTCGGCGTGGTGTGGGAACAGAATCCGGGCCTGGAGCGGCAGACCGACGGCGCGGTGATCGCGGGTCAGCAGTTCGCGCGCAAGTTGACCGCCACAACCGAGCTCAGGGAAAAGGTCGCCGCGCTGTGGAAGATGGACGACTTCGGCGACGCTCTCTACACGTTCGGCGTGGGACTCGCCGCCAGCGTGACGTCGGCGACGCAATTGAAGGTGGAGCTCCTCGACAGCTACAAGACCCGCCCGCCGGCGGCTGACGTCAAGAAGAACGACGTGGCCGTGCTGGTTTCTTTCGTCTACAAATTCGACTAGCGTTGTCGGATGTCCTCGGAACTGATTGCGCGCACGACCGTCTACAAGGGCCGCGTCCTGCATCTCGAAATCGACGTGGTGAAGATGCCGAGCGGCCACACCGTCGACATGGAGCTGGTGCGGCACCCCGGCTCGGTGGTGATCCTGCCGATTCCGGAGCCCGGCAAGATCATCCTGATCAAGCAGTACCGCTACTCGATCGATCGCTGGATCTGGGAATTGCCGGCCGGCAGCCTGAAGCCGAATGAGAACCCCGACGAAGCAGCCGCACGCGAGTGTGAGGAAGAGATCAAGCTACGGCCTGGAAGGGTAACCCGCCTGCGCGGTTACTACCCCACGCCGGGGTTTTGCGACGAGCTC
>DATMJU010000372.1:0-2302 GCA_035553795.1 Vicinamibacterales bacterium | reverse complement strand
CGCCGTTCGGGCCGACCACCGCGGTGAGCGAGCCCGGCGCGATCTCGCCGCTCAGGTGATGCACCGCCGGATGGCGGTCGTAGCCGAGCGTCAGATCCTGAAATCGGAGTTGTGCGTTCATCGCATGGCCCAGAACACGACAGCCCAGAGGATCGCGATCACAACCACGGACGCGGCGAGGCGCTCCAGAGCGGACAGGCGCAGGATCGACGGATGCACCGTCGCGGGCGGATGAACGTGGCCCGCGTGATGGTGGTGATGAAGATGGTGTCCGTGAGGGTGTTGCGAATGATCCGGCATACCTATGTTATAATATAACATTACGTCCTGCGCCAGTGGCGTAAGCCATTGGCTCTCCACCCAATTCCGTATTTTGCAATCGCCAGCCGGGGCCGTACTTCTAGATCATGGAACACGATCACCACGCGGCGGCGGCCGCCTCGCCTGGCAGTGTCATCGACCCCGTCTGCGGCATGACGGTCGACCCGCACGAGACACCGCACCGGCACAGCCACAAGCACCACACCTATTACTTCTGCTCGGGCGGCTGCCGCACCAAGTTCGCGGCCGATCCGGCGAAGTATCTCGACAAGAACAGCGCGCCTGCCGAGGAGTTGCCGCCCGGCACGATCTACACCTGCCCGATGCATCCGGAGATCCGGCAGATCGGACCGGGCTCCTGCCCGATCTGCGGCATGGCGCTTGAGCCGGATGTGGTGACCGCCGACAGCGGACCCAATCCCGAACTTGCGGACATGACGAAGCGGTTCTGGATCGGACTCGTGCTCGCGTTCCCGGTGTTCGCGCTCGAGATGGGCGGCCATCTCGTCGATCTGCACGGCATCGTCGACCAGACCACGTCGAACTGGATCCAGCTCGTGCTCGCCACGCCGGTCGTGCTGTGGGCTGGGTGGCCGTTCTTCGTGCGCGGCGCGCAGTCGCTCGTCACGCGCAATCTCAACATGTTCACGCTGATCGCGATGGGCACGGGCGTGGCGTGGGGCTATAGCATCGTCGCGACGGTCTTCCCCCAAATCTTCCCCGCTGCATTCCGCGGACACGGTGGCGCGGTCGCGGTTTACTTCGAAGCCGCAGCCGTCATCACTGTGCTGGTGCTGCTTGGCCAGGTGCTGGAACTGCGCGCTCGAGAGCAGACCTCCGGCGCGATCCGCGCGTTGCTCGATCTGGCGCCGAAGACCGCACGCCGCGTGAAGGACGATGGCAGCGACGAGGACGTGGCGCTCGACAGCGTCGCGGTCGGCGACAAACTGCGCGTTCGCCCCGGCGAAAAGGTGCCGGTCGACGGCGAACTGATCGAAGGCCGCTCCTCGCTCGACGAGTCGATGGTGACGGGCGAGTCGATGCCGGTCACCAAAGAGCAAGGTGGGAAGGTCATCGCCGGCACGCTCAACCAGACCGGCGGCTTCGTGATGCGCGCCGAGAAGGTCGGCCGCGACACGATGCTGTCGCAAATCGTGCAGATGGTCGCGAGCGCGCAGCGTTCGCGCGCGCCGATCCAGCGGCTGGCTGATCAGGTCGCCGGCTGGTTTGTACCGACCGTGATCGCGGTCGCCGTCGCAGCGTTCATTGCGTGGGCCGTGTACGGCCCCGAACCACGCCTCGCCTACGGCCTCGTCGCTGCCGTCGCCGTTCTTATCATCGCTTGCCCCTGCGCGCTTGGACTCGCCACACCGATGTCGATCATGGTCGGCGTCGGACGCGGCGCGCAGGCCGGCGTTCTGATCAAGAACGCCGAAGCGCTGGAACGGATGGAGAAGGTCGACACTCTGGTCGTCGACAAGACCGGCACGCTGACCGAAGGAAAGCCGAAAGTCGTTGCTATCGTTCCGGTCGAGGGTCTTTCGGAGAGCGACGCTCTCAAATTGGCGGCCAGCGTCGAACAGGCGAGCGAGCATCCCCTCGCCCGTGCCATCGTCGATGCGGCGAAGGAGAGGAACGTTACCCTCGCTCGCGTCATGGGCTTCGACTCGCCGACCGGCAAGGGCGCCATCGGCATGGTCGATCGGAAGCGCGTGGTGCTCGGCAACGCGAACTTCCTGAAAGAACTGAATATCACCACGGACGCGCTCTCTACTCGCGCCGAAGAGCTGCGTCAGGACGGTGCCACGGCGATCTTCGTCGCCATCGACGGCAAAGCTTCTGCGGTCATCGCCATCGCCGATCCGATCAAGGCGACGACACCCGAGGCGCTGCGTGCGCTGAAGGCGGACGGCATCCACGTTGTCATGCTGACCGGCGACAATAGAACCACAGCGCAGGCTGTCGCCCGCCGCCTCGGTAT
>DATMJU010000371.1:0-3393 GCA_035553795.1 Vicinamibacterales bacterium | reverse complement strand
TTCGTCTCGGTGCGGCCCGCCGGAAGCATGCTGGTCAGCTACGACCTGGCGGCTCGCCGCGAGACCGTGCTGGTGACGACGCCCGAAGAGCTCGGCGCACCAGTGGTTTCGCCGGATGGTTTGACGGTCGCGTATGTCGAGGGCAGACAGCAGCTCAAGCTCCTCTCGCTCGAATCACCAACGCCGCGTGTGATGGCGCAGGGATTCCTGGCGGGTTACCAGAACAAGGGCCGTATCGCGTGGTCGCCGGATAACAAGTGGATTGCCTACGTTGCCGTCGGCCAGCGCGGATTCTCGTCAGTGACGCTGTTGCCCGCGGCGGCGACGGCGACACCGCCGCGCCCGGAGCAGGTCAGCTTCCTCGCCAACTTCAACACCAACGCGCTGGCCTGGTCGCCCGATGGCACGTTCCTGACGTTCGTGACCGGGCAGCGCACGGAACCCGGCCAACTCGCGCGTGTTGACCTCGTGTTGCGGACGCCCAGGTTCCGCGAGGATCGCTTCCGGTCGATGTTCGATCCCGAGCCCGCGAAGCCGGCACCGCCGTCTGCCTCCGCCCCACCTGCCGCACCGGCTGCACCTGCGACGCCGGTCTTCGAGAACATCCGCCAGCGCTTGAGCTTTCTGCCGGTGGGGGTGGACGTGCTCGACCAGTCGATCAGCCCTGACGGCAAGACGCTGCTCATCAACGCGAACGTCGCCGGCCAGCAGAATCTCTACACGTATTCGATCGATGAGTTGTCGAGGGAGCCAGCGGTGGCCCGGCAATTGACGTCCACGGCCGGCGCCAAGGACAGTGCCCAGTTTTCGCCGGACGGCAAGGAGGTCTACTTCCTCGAGGGCGGGCGCCCGCAGGCGATCAGCATCGAGGATCGCCGCTCACGCGGGCTCGATCTCACCGCGGAAATGGACGTTGATTTCACGCGCGAGCGCCCCGTCGTCTTCCAGCAGGCGTGGCGCATGTTGAATGACAACTTCTTCGACGAGAAGCACAACGGCGTGGACTGGGCGGCCGCGCGAAGGTTGTACGGTGCGCGCGTGGAACAGACCCGCACACCCGATGAGATGCGCCGCGTCACGCAACTGATGATCGGCGAGCTCAACGCGTCGCACCTGGGGTTCAGCGCGCCGGGTCCGGCCAGCCAGCCGTTCACCGGCCGGCTCGGTATCGGCTTCGACGCGGCCGAGTACGCCAAGAGCGGCCGCTTCAAGGTGGCGACCATCCTGCCGCTCAGTCCCGTCGCGGTGGCTGGCGGCATTCGCGTGGGCGACATCATCACGTCGATCGACGGCGATCGCCTGACGCCATCGTCGAACATCGACGAGCACCTGCAGCACACCATCGGCAAGCGCGTGGTGCTGGGCCTCAGCGGCGAGGGCGGGGACAAGGAGGTGGCGGTGCGGCCGGTGAATCTCGCCACCGAAAAGGGTTTGCGCTATCGAGCCTGGGTTGAAGACACGCGCGCGATGGTCACCAGGCTGAGCGGCGGCCGGCTTGGCTACGCGCACATGATCGACATGAGCGCCCAGGCGCTCGAGCAGTTGTCCATCGACCTCGACGCCGAGAACCACGGCAAGGACGGCGTGGTCATCGACGTGCGCAACAACAACGGCGGGTTCGTCAACGTTTACGCGATCGATGTGCTGACGCGCCGCAGCTATTTCAATATGACGCGCCGTGGTGACGCGAAGGTCCCGTCGCGATCAATGCTCGGGCAGCGCTCGCTCGAACGGCCGACCATCCTGGTCACCAACCAGCATTCGCTGTCGGACGCCGAGGACTTCACCGAAGGCTACCGCTCGCTGAAACTGGGAACGGTTGTCGGAGAGCCAACTTCAGGATGGATCATCTACACCTCGAACATTCCGATGATGGATGGATCGATCCTGCGCGTGCCGGGCACCCGTATCACCGCGAACGACGGCAGCGACATGGAGATGCGGCCGCGTCCGGTTGATGTCCAGGTCACGCGGCCGATTGGCGAAGGGCTGCAGGGGAGAGACAGTCAGATCGAGACCGCGGTCAAGGAACTGCTCTCGCAGTTGGACCGCAGGGGCACGCAGCGGTAGGGAGCTATTCGACGGCGATCTTCACCACCACTCGCATGACATCAGCAGGCTGGTGCATCATCACGCGCGGCAGGTGGGCATCGTTGGGCCAGAAGATCATGAACGTGCCTTCGCGAAAGGTCAGGTAGTCGCCCTCACCACTGAGCCAGAGCACTTCCAGCTCAGGATCGTACGGTTCCTGGGTGAATCGGCTGATGTGACCGACGCCGATCCGTTCGGTGCCTTTCACGAGGTATTGAACGTCGATGTAGCGGCGATGCGCTTCCCAACGGCCTTCGCCTGGCGGCTGGGTGCGGGTTCGCTGCACGATCGCGAACATATTCTCGCCGTCGATAGGATGCTTGCCGTCCGCCAAGGTGGCCAGGTTGCCCTGCGACAGAAAATCCAACGCCCGCGCGATTCTCGGACTGAGCGAGCGGTACTGCGCGGCGTTGGAGAGTAGGTCTGCAACCATCCGGAAATGGTAATCCGTTCGTGGAGCGGCCCGGCTGGCTTTGCCCGATTACCGAATCGTCACCGGGACCCCAAACGCGTGATCGCCCCGCGGGTAGCTGACGCCGTTCGATTTGCGTAACTGCTTGCCTCCGTTCGGTTTACCATAACCGCGACCATTGCAATTGCGTCTGGACAGCCCGTTGCACCGATGATCCGAGTGCTCCCTGTAGTGAATGCCCCGGCGCCGGCCGCCCATGATGGATTCGGCCGCCGGACCATCGGCATCGACTCCGAGACCGGAGACGAAGTCGAGCTCCTCGACCTCTCCGCTGAACTTGTCGAACATTCCGGGTTTGTTGCGGCGCTGGGCGAACGCGTTGCGCGATTCGCGTCGGTCCGCCATGCCTCGTACGTGCACGTGCGGAGGCTCGATCGCCCATCGGCCGATCGCCTCGAGCTGGTCTCGGAGCATACGCCTGGGTGGCGCCTTTCGGAGTTGCTGACCGAGTCACACGCCGCCGGCATCCCTCTCGACATCTCGATGGTGATCGGCGTGATGCGGCAACTGCTGCCGGCCGTGGCGCTCTATAGCCGGCACAACCGCGATGCCGCAATCGGTACCCTTGCGGTCGAACGGCTGATCCTGACCCCCCAGGGCCGCCTGGTGATCGCCGAGCACGCATTCGGTCCGGCGCTCGAGAAGCTCAATCTCGGTCGCGAGAAGCTGTGGCGCGAGCTCCGCGTCGCGATGCCGGCTTCGGCCGGGCTGCCGCGCTCGAATCAGCGCGCGGACGCGCATGCGATTGGAGTCATCGCCGTCTCGCTGCTGGTGGGCCGGCCACTGACGCTCGAGGAATTCCCGTCACAGCTGCCCTCGCTGGTTGAAAC
>DATMJU010000370.1:0-21522 GCA_035553795.1 Vicinamibacterales bacterium | reverse complement strand
TCCCGGTTGTGGGCTCGAGCTTCAGGGTCTTGACGATCTCTTCGATCAGATCGCCAACGCCGTCACCGTGCTCGGCGCTGATCTCGACCACCTTGTTGATGCCGAGGCGTGTGAGCTCGAGCGCGCCGGCGCGGGCGCGGCGGTCGTCCGTCTTGTTGACGGCAAGAATCAGCGGCACGTTGGCATCGCGGGCGGCGCTGGCAATGTCCTGATCGCCGGGGATCAATCCTTCTCGGCCGTCGACGACGATGACGATGAGATCGGCGGTCTTCAAGGCGCGCGCGCCCTGGATCTTCACCAGTTCGTGCAGCGGGTCTTCGCTCGCGCCGAACAAGCCGCCGGTGTCGGTGAGATCGAAGTGGTAGTTCTCCCACTCGACGGGGTGCGTGATGACGTCGCGCGTGGTGCCGGCGATGGACGTCACAATCGAACGCCGGGTGCCAGTCAACCGATTGAAAAGGGTTGACTTACCCACGTTGGGGCGTCCGACCAACACCACTTGTTTCTTGGAGCGTTTCACAATATCCGTTTCAGCTTGTCGGCGCCTTCAGCGCCCGGTGACCTCTATATTACTGGTCTTAAAGGGTTTGCGCGGCTGGAAGCGTCCAAAAATGCACAGCAGTGCCGATAAATACATCCATATAAAGCACTTATCCGTTTGACAGCGTAAGTCCTCTGATTTAAGCTATTTACAGTCAACGCATGATCAAGGTCGACATCGTGAACGAGGTCTCCCGAGTGGCTGATGTCACCAAGGTGAAGGCCGAGCTGGCGGTCGATGCCGTGTTCGAGGCGATGCGTCACTCGATGCAGCGCGGCGAACGCATTGAGTTGCGCGGCTTTGGCGTGTTCCAGGTCAAGCCTCGCAAGCGCGGCATCGGTCGCAACCCGCGCACCGGCAAGGAAGTGCGCATCCCTCCCGGCCGCACCATCCGCTTCAAGCCCGGCAAGGAACTCCAGAACATCGGATAAGCTCGATCAATCGTGTACCCTCCGCAGGGGGCTGAACAGCCCTCGCCTGCTCTGCCCGAACTTCCGCCAATCGATCCAAACAACCCGTCTGCCGCGAGCCTGGTGGAGGAAGACCGTTACGCGCAGTTCGTGCCGAAGCCATTGCCGCCGCCGCATGGCCGTCTGTGGGTGCAGTTGCTGCTGCTCGGGCTCACGCTTGCCACGACGACTTTCACCGGTGGCTGCCACTATTACAGCTTCATGCAGGATCTGGCGACCGCCGGCCAGGTGAATGACGGTGGTCCGAGCTTCGGCGATCCGATGTTCTACGTGCGCGGCCTGTGGTACAGCCTCACGATCCTCGCGATCCTCGGCTGCCACGAAATGGGCCACTACGTCGCGTGCCTGCGCTACGGCGTGGTCGCGACGCGCCCGTATTTTCTTCCGGCGCCGGTGCTGCTGACCGGCACGCTCGGCGCGTTCATTCGCATCAAGTCGCGCATCCCGAACAAGACCGCGCTGTTTGACATCGGCATCGCCGGGCCGATTGCCGGCTTCGTGATCGCGGTGCCGTCGTTGTTCGTGGGCTTGATGCTGTCGCGGGTCGATCGCCTGCCCGAGGATTCTTCGGGATTGATCGAGCTCGGCGAACCGCTGCTCTTCCAGTTCGCCGCGTGGCTCGTGTGGGGACCGGTGCCCGACGGTTCGTCGATCAACATGCACCCGATGGCGTTTGCCGCCTGGTTCGGCCTGCTGGCCACGGCCCTCAACCTGTTTCCCATCGCACAGCTCGATGGCGGTCACATCTCGTACGCGGTGCTCGGCGCGCGCTCGACGTTCGTGACGCTGTTCATGGTTGGCGTCGCGATCTTTCTTTCGACCGTGTCATCGAGCTGGATCGTGTGGACGATCCTGCTGGTCGTCATGCTGTTCACGCTGGGGCCGCGGCACCCGCCGACGCTCTATGACGACGAACCGATCAATCGGCAGCGGGTGATCCTCGCGGGGATCGCGATGGTCATCCTCGTGCTGTGCTTCACTCCGGCGCCGATTGGCGAGTTCCTGGGGTAGCCTTCGCCGCGAGCGCGAGGCGCACGGCGTGCGCCAGTTGCGCACCGGAAAACGGTTTCTGCAAGAACGTGTCGCCCGGCCCCACGGGCACATCATCGGGATAACCTGAGACGAAGATGACCCGCAACTCGGGCCGCGTCACGCGCAGCCTGCGGGCCAGTTCGACGCCGGTCAGTGACGGCATCACGATATCGGTCACGAGCAAGTCGAGACTCGGCAAGTCGTTCGCGAGCTCGAGCGCCTCGAGCCCGTTCGCGGCGGCCATCACGATGCCGCCGCACTGCGCGATCGCCTCGCTGGCAAACTCGCACACGTCTGGATCGTCTTCCACGAGCAGAATGGTTCCGCCATCGATCGCCTGCGCGACGGCTGCCGCGGGCTCGCTCTCGCCTGCCGTCGACGACTCCTCGCCAATCGCCGGCAGGTAGACCTTGAACACCGTGCCGCTGCCAGGGTGGCTGTACACGAGGATCTGCCCCCCTGCTTCGCGGACGATGCCGTAGGCGGTGGCGAGACCGAGGCCGGTGCCTTTCCCTTCAGGCTTCGTGGTGAAGAACGGCTCGAAGATCTGCTCCATGATCTTCTGGTCCATGCCGAAGCCGGTGTCGGTCACGCGCATCAGGATGTAGTCGCCCGGCGCGATGCGTTCCGCCGTCTCGGTCGGCTCGTCGAAGGTCACCTTTGAGGTTTCGATCACAAGCCGGCCGCCTTGCGGCATCGCGTCACGCGCGTTGATCGCCAGGTTCATGACGATCTGCTCGAACTGCGAAGGCTCGACCGGCACGCGCCCGCTGCCGTGTTTCAGGCGCGTCACCAGCTCCACGTCCTCGCCGAGCTTGCGCCGCAGCAGGTCGCTGATCTCGTCGATGAGAATGTGCGGATCGCTTTCCGCCGGCGAACCGTCACGCGAACGGCTGAACGTCAGCAGCCTCGACGTCAACGCCGCCGAACGGGCCCCCGCCTGGCGGATCCGCTGGATGATGCGAAGAGTGCGCGGGTCCCACGCGCGGCTCTCGAGCAACTCATCGGCGTAACCGTTGATCACCGTCAGCAGGTTGTTGAAGTCATGCGCGACGCCGCCGGTGAGCTGGCCGATGGCCTGCAGGCGTTGCCCATGCTTCAACTGGTCGGCGGCGCGGCGCGCCGCATTCTCAGCCAGGCGGTGCCGGCGAACATCCCTGAACGCGAGAATGACGCCGAAGCCCTGGCCGTCAAGCCCGCTGGGCGACGCCATCCGGCCATCAACCGGGATCAGTTCGCCGCCGCGCGTCACAAGCAGCAACGGCGTGTCGAGCCGGCCGTGAAAGGCCTTACCTCCCACGAACGCCGACAGTGGCATGCGCGTCTGTTCCTCCACGACCTGGAAGACCGTGTCAGCGGGCTGGCCGATGGCATCCTCTGATCGCCAGCCGGTCAGCACTTCCGCGATCGCGTTCATGAACGTGATGCGGCCGCCGGCGCCGGTTGCGATGACGCCGTCCCCGACGCTCGCCAGCGCCGCAGCAAACCCCAGCTCGCGTTGTTTGTGCTGGCTCTCCAGCGCGTGGCGTTGCAGCGCGATCTCGACCACCATCGCCAGATCGCCTTCGCGAAACGGCCTCGGCAGCCACCCGCGCGGCGTGCAGGCCTTGGCCCGCGCGATCGATCGCGGGTCGGCCCGCGACGTCATCAGGACGACCGGCACATCGAGCACGCGTTGAAAGGTATCGGCTGCCTCGATGCCGTCGATGCGGCCGTGCAGCTCGCTCGACATCAGGACGATGTCGGGGCGGGATCGGCGGGCGTGATCGAGCGCGTCCTCGCCGTCGGATTCGATCATCACGGTGCGGACGCGGAGCCGCACCAGCCGATCGCGAATCTCTGCGGCCGCGGCCGGCTCGTCATCGACGACCAGTGCGGAGTCAACTGCCGACAACGCGGCGGATTCCATTCGTCTCCCGACACGGCCGCTGGTCTCCCGCACGAAGACAGCTACCGCCACACCCGAGCGACGCGCCGACAGCTGCCGGTGTTTAGGGGGGAGGCACGAGGCCGCCGCGAACTCGTCCGTATTTTTTGTGAGCGCGGCGGCGATGTCAATCGCGCGCGCAAGAAACTGCGCAAATCCGGTCAGAGCATCGAGAGCGGATCGACGTCGATGGAGATGCGTTTCGCCAGCGCGGGCTTGCGTGACACCGCCAGCTGCAGGGCGTCGCGCATCGCCTTGCGGCTGGTGCCCTTGAGGAAGAACTGTGCACGGTGCTCGCCGCGCAACTTGGTCAACGGCGCGGGCGCGGGACCAAGAATGACGAACCCTTCGCCGCCGCGCGCCGCATCCGCGAGCTCACGCGCCGCGTTGATGGCCTCGTCAAAGGTCCGCCCGCGCACGATCACGTTGACCATCGCCACCTGCGGCGGATACCTCATCGTCCGGCGATACCGGATCTCGGTTTCGTAAAACGCGCGGTAGTCCTGCGTGCAGGCCATGGTGACGGCGTAATGGTTTGGCAGTAGTGACTGGATGATCGCCTCGCCACGCCGCTCGCCTCGTCCGGCGCGGCCGGCGACCTGCGTGAGCAACTGGAACGTTCGCTCGCTCGAGCGAAAGTCCGCGAGGCCGAGGCCCACGTCCGCGGAAATCACGCCAACCAGGGTCACTTCCGGGAAGTCGTGCCCCTTCGCGATCATCTGCGTGCCGATCAGGATGTCGACTTCGCGGCGGCCGACCTTCGCGAGCGTCTCGACGAGGCTTCCCTTGCGCCGCACCGTGTCCCGGTCGACGCGCGCGACGCGCGCGGACGGAAACCGGGCGCGGACATCCGCCTCGACACGCTCGGTGCCGAAGCCCACCCGCTCCATATACGGCGCGGCGCACTGTTCACAAACCGACGGAACCGGCTTGATGAAGTTGCAATAGTGGCAGCGGCCGGACCAACCCGAGCCCTTGCGATGCACCGTCAGCGTGATGCTGCAGTTCGGACACTCCAGCGTCGCGGTGCACTGCCGGCAGACCACCGCGGTCGCAAAGCCGCGGCGATTCAGGAGAATCAGCGACTGCTCACCGCGATCGAGGCGTTCCTGCAGCGCGGCCGCCAGCGGCCGGCTCAACACCACATCGTCTCCGGCCGCCGCGATCTCCTCGCGCATGTTGACCACTGAGACCGCGGCGAGCGGGCGGTCGAGCACGCGCTTGTTGAGGGTCACGAGCGTGTACTTGCCCTCCACCGCATTGGTGTAGGTCTCCATCGTCGGCGTCGCCGACCCCAGCAGCACCAGCGCGTTGGCGAACTTGCCGCGCATGATCGCGACGTCGCGGCCCTGGTAGCGCGGCGTTTCGTCCTGCTTGTACGAGGTGTCGTGCTCCTCGTCGACGATGATCAGGCCTGGATTGGCGAGAGGCGTAAACACCGCCGAGCGCGTGCCGATCACGACGTCCACGTCGCCGCGCCTGATGCGATGCCATTGATCGTGGCGCTCTCCGTCCGACAGGCCGCTGTGCTGAATCGCCACCGATTCGCCGAAGCGAGCGCGGAACAGCGCGGCCACTTGGGGCGTCAGCGCGATCTCGGGCACGAGCATCAGGACGCCACGGCCGCTGCGGCGCACCGCATCCGCGAGGCGCAGGTAGACCTCCGTCTTGCCGCTGCCGGTCACGCCGTGCATCAACGCGACGTGGAAGGCCTTCGCCTCGGCCAGGGGCAACAGCTGGTCGAGCGCGGCCTGCTGCTCCTCTGTCGCATCGCGCGCGACGATCGGCTTCACGGCGGACACCGCGTGCTCGAAGGGATCGCGATCGACGCGATCGTTCCTGATCACCACGAGGCCAAGGGTCTTCAGCCGCGAAACCGTGGCACCCGCGATGTCGCGCTCGCTCAGTTCGGGTACCGGCAGGCCGTCGGGCGAGCCTTTCAGGAGATGCAACGCTTCGACTTGACGCTTCCCGAGCTTCGGTCCCTCGGCAGGCTCGGCGCTGTGCGCGGCGAGTCGATCCACCATGTCGAGACCGGCGGCGGTCAGGGCCGCGACTCGAACGGTCTTGAAGCGATCGGTGCGCGCGGTCAGGCCGTGCGGCGGCAAGGCCGCGGCCAGCGTGGCGCCCGGTCCCGCAAGGTAGTACTCCGACACCCATTCGGTGAGCCTGACCACGTCGGGCGGCACGAAGGCGTGATCGTCGACCACGCGCTTGATGGGCTTGATGGTGTACGCCGTGTCCTTTGCCGCCGCCTCACCGAGCACGACGCCGGTCAGCGTGCGCGGTCCAATCGGCACGATGACGCGCGCGCCGGCGGCGGGCATCGGCTGATCGTCGGGCACCGAATATGTGAGGAGGCCGAGCGCGGGTACGGGCACCGCGACCGACACGAGACGATCTCGGATTTCTGAATTCGGAAGTCGGATTGTCTTACGCCTCTGATTGGAGGATAGCGCGAACTTTCTTCATATCCTCCCAGACTTCCCGTTTCGCCGACGGATTGCGAAGCAGGTAGGCGGGATGGAAGGTCGGGATCAGCACCGTGCCGCGGTAATCAAACTGGCGGCCGCGCAACTTGGTGATTGGATCCATCGTCTTCAGCAGGCACTGCGCGGCGAACTTGCCCAGCGGCACGATGACCTTCGGCTGAATCACGTCGATCTGGCGGAACAGGAACGGTTCGCACGACGCGACCTCGTCCGGCTCGGGATTGCGGTTAGCCGGCGGACGGCACTTGATCACGTTGGCGATGTAGACCTGTTCGCGCGTCAGGCCAATAGCCTCGATGATCTTGGTGAGCAGCTGCCCGGCGCGTCCAACGAAGGGTTCGCCGCGCTTGTCTTCTTCTTCACCCGGCGCTTCGCCGACGATCATCAGCCGCGCTTTCGGATTGCCGACACCAAACACGATCTGCGATCGGCCGAGCGTACAGAGCTTGCAGCGTGTGCAGGCGGGGCCGATATCGATCTTGATGTCGTCGAGGGACTCGGGTGCAACGGGTGCAACGGGTGCAACGGGTGCAAAGGGTGCTACGGGTGCAACGGGGGCAACAGGCTCCTCACCGGTTGCACCCTCGGGTCTGGTTCGCCAGGCCGCGTCACGGCTGATGCCGGTCACACCGATCTCGGAAAAATACTGAAGATGATCCGCCAGCTCGCGCGACATGAGATCTGGGCCCTACGCCTTGACCGCGGCGTTCTTGGCGGGCGCAGCCGACAGGACCTGCTCGAGCCGGTCGAGAATCCGTGCGGCGATCGCGTCCTTTGACTGCAGGGGAATCTCTTCATTACCCGACGCCGACACGAGCGTTACCGCGTTGGTGTCGACATCAAAGCCGGCATCGCTGCGTGACACATCGTTTGCGACGATGAAGTCGGCGCCCTTCTGCCGCAGTTTTGCCGTCGCATAGGCGACGACGTCATGGGTTTCCGCCGCGAAGCCAACCAGGACCGGCACGCCGTGCGTCCGGGTCGGCAACTTGCCGACGTCACCGAGGATGTCCTTGGTGCGATTCAAGGTGATGGTCATCGGGCCGTCACCCTTCTTCATCTTGTGCTGCCCCGGTTCAGCGGGCGTGTAGTCGGCCACGGCGGCCGACATGATCACGGCGTCCTGGCCGGCCACGCGCTCCATCACGGCGGCGTGCATGTCAGCGGCGCTGCGCACCTTGACGAGGGTTGCGCCCGCAGGCGGCGACAGGTGCGTCGGGCCCGACACGAGGGTGACGGAGGCACCGCGGCGCGACGCTTCGGCCGCGAGCGCGTAGCCCATGCGACCGCTCGACCGGTTGCCGACAAACCGAACCGGATCGATGTCTTCAAACGTTGGACCGGCAGTGACGAGAATATTGCGCCCGGCGAGCGATGCGGGGCGGCGCGACGTCAAGAGTTGCTCGGCGGCCGCCACCACGTCTTCCGGTTCCGCGAGCCGGCCCTTGCCGATCCACCCGCACGCCAGGTAACCAGAGCCCGGCTCGACGACGTGGATGCCCCGCGCGATCAGCGTCTCGAGATTCTTCGCCACCGCCGGGTGCTCGAACATGTTGGTGTTCATCGCCGGCGCGATCATCACGGGCGCCTTGGTCGCGGTGTACAACGACGACAGGAAATCGTCGGCGAGGCCATTCGCAAACTTGCCAATCGTATTCGCCGTCGCAGGCGCGACCAGCAGCAGGTCGATGTTGGAGGCGATGGCGATGTGCTCGATGTCCGCGTTGGCGCCGGCCTTGTACTGGTCGGTGATGACCGGTCGGCGCGTGATCGCCTCGAACGTCAGCGGGCCGACGAACTGCTCCGCCGATCGCGTCATGATCGCGACCACTTCGTGCCCGTTCTTCTGCAACCCGCGCGCGATCTCGACGGCCTTGTAAGCCCCGATCCCGCCTGTTACGCCCAATGCGATTAGCGCCATAACACCACCTGACAACCTGGCTGCCTGACTACCTGCATCACTGCTTGAACGTCTTGATGATGTCTTCGGCGATCGGCTGCATGCGGTGCATGCGCGACCGCTCCGCGGCGATGATTTCCTGCAGCCGCACCACCGTCGGCTCGAGGCGGTCGTTGATCACGACGTAGTCGTAGTCGACATAACACCCGGCCTCGGCCCGCGCCGCCGCCAGCCGCCGCTGCATCGCGGCCTCGCTGTCGGAGCTGCGGCCCCGCAGCCGCCGCTCCAGGATCTCGAAGGACGGCGGCAGCACGAAGATCGAAGTATGGTCGATGCCGCTGCGCTTGACCTGCGCGGCGCCCTGCACGTCGATCACCAGCACCACGTCCTGGCCGGATGCCTGGAGCTTGTCGCAGTCATGACGCGAGGTGCCGTAGCGGTTGCCGAACACATCGGCCCACTCCAGGAACTCGCGCCGCTCGATCATCTCGTCAAACTCTTCGCGGCTGACAAAATTATAGTCGACGCCATCGCGCTCACCGGCGCGCGCGGCGCGCGAGGTGTACGAGCGCGACATCCGCAGGTTGGGCAGGATCTGCACCAGCCGCTCGGCAAGCGTGGTCTTCCCCGTCCCGGACGCCGCCGAGATGATGAAGAGTAATCCGCGCTCGGGATCGGTCGCTCTATTCAACGTTCTGCACCTGCTCGCGCATCTTCTCGAGCTCGGCCTTCGCCTCGATGACGACCTCCGAAATCTGCAGGCCGTCGGCCTTCGAGCCGATCGTGTTCACTTCGCGATTCATCTCCTGCAGCAGGAAGTCGAGCTTCCGGCCGCACGGCTCGGGGCTGTCTGACAACGCGTCCCAGTGCGCGAGGTGTCCGTGGAAGCGCGTCACCTCCTCAGTGATATCAGATCGCTGGGCCACGCGAACGACCTCTTGCGACAGCACCAACTGATCAATCGGCATCGCGCCGGACAATTCGCGGGCGCGTTCCAGCAGACGAGCCTCGAGCGCTTCGCGCCCGGTGTTGGCGGCGGCCGAAATACGCGCGATCAACCCGGACAGCAGGCCTTTGCGGCCGTCGAGGTCGGCGCGCAGGTGCCCGCCTTCACGGACGCGCATTTCCTCGAGCTGCGCGATCGCGCTTTCAACGGCCTCGTCGATCGCGGTGCCGAACATCGCCGACACGCCGCCCTGCTCGGGCAGCCGCTCCCGGATGGCAAGCGCCTGCGGCAGGCGCAGGAGATCCCCCGGCGTGAGCTCGCCGGCCACCAGACCGCGCGCGCGCGCCTGCTCGATCGCCGACGCCAGCGCCTTGGCAAACTCTTCGTTGAGCTCCACCTGCGGGGCGGCGACCTGGCGCAACTGCAGCGAGACGCTGATCTCGACGCGGCCTCGCGCGAGGTGCTTCTGCACCAGCGCCCGCACGCGCGGTTCGATGTCCGCAATCGACGGCGGCAGCCGCAACTGCAAGTCGAGGAAGCGGTGGTTCACCGACCGAATGGTCACCCCGATCGCGCCGCGCTCATCATCGCGGGTCAACGAGGCGAATCCCGTCATGCTCTTGATCATCGCGAGCGTTCTGCCTTCTGCGCGGCCGCCCGGGCCGCCGCCTGGTATGCCGTGAGCTCGCGGCTGTCCTGCTTGGACTCGAGGAGCTGCATCTGGTGGAGGCGCGCGTAGACGCCGTTGGGCCGCGCGACCAGCTCGTCGTGCTTGCCGATCTCGACGATGCGGCCGCGATCGAGCACCACGATCGCATCGGCGCGGCGGACCGTGGACAGCCGGTGCGCGATCACGAACGACGTGCGGTTCATCATCAGGGTCGCCAGCGCCTGCTGGACCAGGCGTTCGGACTCCATGTCGAGCGCCGACGTCGCTTCGTCGAGGATCAGCAACGGCGAGTTCTTCAGCAGGGCGCGCGCGATCGCGATGCGCTGGCGCTGGCCGCCCGACAGGCGCTGGCCGCGCTCGCCAATCGTCGTGCGGTACCCCTCGGGCATCGCTGAGATGAAGTCGTGCGCGTTGGCCGCGCGCGCCGCCGCTTCAATCTGTTCCACCGACGCCCCGGGCGTACCGTAGGCGATGTTGCTGGCGATGGTGTCGTCGAACAGTACCGTCTCCTGCGTCACCATGCCGATCTGCGCGCGCAGCGAGGCCAGCGTCACGTCACGAATGTCGCGCCCGTCGATTAGGATCGCGCCGCTGGTCACGTCGTAGAAACGCGGCAGCAGGTTGACCAGCGTGGTCTTGCCCGCGCCGCTGCGGCCGACGATCGCGATCATCTGCCCCGCCCGCACCGTACACGACACGCCGCGCAGCGTGCTGCGGCCGTGCCCGTCCTCGTAGCCGAACGAGACGTCCCGGAACTCGATCTGCTCGGTGAACGGCGGCATCGGCACCGCGCCGTCACGCTCGATCACCTCGGTATGCACGTCGAGCACCTCGAAGATGCGCTCGGACGCGGCGGCCGCCTGCTGTAGGTTCGCGTTGACGCGCGACAGCTTCTTGATCGGCCCGTACATGAACAGCAACGCCGCGAGGAACGACGTGAACTCGCCCGGCGTGAGGCGCTGCATCGCAATCTCGCGGCTGCCGTACCACAGCGCGCCGGCGATGGCGATGCCGCCGAGGAACTCCATCAACGGCGGCAGCAGCGCCAGCACGCGCGTGACCTTGAGATTGGTGCGGAACAGCCGCTCCGACACCGTCTCGAACTTGGCGGCCTCGCGCGCTTCCGCCCCAAACGCCTTGACGATGCGGTGGCCGGCGAAGGCTTCGGCGGCCACGTGCGACATGTGTTCCTGCGCCTCCTGGCTGCGCCGCGTCACGCTGCGCACCCGCCGGCCGAACCGCACCAGCGGATAGACGATCAGCGGTGTCGCGGTCATGCACAGCAGCGCCAGCTTGGCGTCGTAATAGAACAGCAGTACCACCGACCCCACCAGCACCAGCGACTCGCGCGCCAGGTCGCCGATCGTCTCCGACACCGCGCGCTGCACGAGGCCGACGTCGTTGTTGATGCGCGACAGCAACTGCCCAACCGCGCGCCGCGCGAAGAACGCCGCCGATTGGTCGAGCATGTGGCGGAACAACTGGTTTCGCACCACCATCACGACACGGTGGCCGAGGCCTTCCATCAGGTAGCTGGAGAAGTAGGCGCCGAGGCCCTTGACCAGGTAGACGACGAGGATGGCCTGCGCAATGAACGTCAGGTCGTTCTGCGCGATCAGGACATCGTCGATGATCGGCTTGATCAGGTACGCCAGCGCCGCGTTGGCGGCACCGTACACGACCATGGCCAGCGCCGCGCCGGCGATGATGGCGCGATGCGGGGTCGCATACCGGAGCAGGCGGAGAAAGGCGTCCATCAGTGGGCGGTGTAACCCATCATCCTACATAGCCGTTTGGATGGGTGGAGTGCCACTGCCACGCGTGCCGGACGATCACCTCGAGGTCGGCGTACCGAGGCGCCCAACCCAGTTCACGCTGTGCGCGGTCACTGGAGGCATAGAGTACTGCAGGATCACCCGGGCGGCGCGGTGCCGGCTGCCAGGCGACCGGACGGCCAACCACCCGCCCGACGGTGTCAATCACCGACTTCACCGAGTGCGGCGTGCCGGTGCCGATGTTATAGGCCGAGGACGGCGCGCCCCGCTCCAGGGCCTCGAGCGCGCGGATGTGGGCATCGGCCAGGTCGCAGACGTGGATGTAGTCGCGCTGACACGTGCCGTCCGGCGTCGGATAGTCCTCGCCAAACACCTTCAACGGCGTGCCGCCGTTGGCGGCGCGAATGGCGAGCGGGATCAAGTGGATCTCGTCGGCGTGATCTTCGCCGATGGTGCCGTCGGGATGCGCGCCGGCGGCATTGAAGTAACGCAGCGCGATCGACTTCAACCCGAACGCGCGCTCGAGGAACGGCAGCATGCGCTCCACCGCGAGCTTGGTCTCGCCGTACGGGTTGATCGGCAGCTTCTTCTCGGTCTCAACGATCGGCACCGCCGTCGGCTCGCCGTAGACCGCGCAGGTGGACGAGAACACGAAGCGGGTCACGCCCGCGTCGCGCATCGCCTCGAGCACGGCCAGCGTGCCCGCCACGTTGTTGTTGAAGTATTCGATGGGCTTGCTGACAGACTCGCCGACCTTGAGCCAGGCGGCGAAATGCATCACCGCGTCGGCGCGATGCGCCAGCAGCAGGCGGCGCACCGCGTCGCGATCGTGAATCTGCGCCGTGACGAGCTCAACGCCCTTCGGCAGTGCCTGCGGATGTCCTTCGGACAGATCGTCGACCACGGCGACGGCATGGCCCGCATCGGTGAGCGCACGCACTGCGTGGCTGCCAATGTAGCCCGCGCCGCCGGTGACGACGATCCTAGACAAATCCGCTATCGTCCAATCGACACGTACGTGAAGCCGAGCTGCTGCATCTGGTCCTTCTGGTAGATGTTGCGGCCGTCGAAGATCACCGGCTGGCGCATCAACTTCTTCATGCGCGCGAAGTCGGGCTCGCGGAACTCCTGCCACTCGGTGACCACGGCCAAAGCGTCGGCGCCCTTCAGCGCGTCGTAGTTCTTGGTCGCGTATGTGATTTTGTTGCCGAGGATCGACTTGGCGCTCTTCGTCGCCTCGGGATCGTAGGCGTGAACCTTGGCGCCCTTCGCCAGCAGGGCCTCGATGATCGGAATCGCCGGCGCCTCGCGCATGTCGTCCGTCTTCGGCTTGAACGCCAGGCCCCACACCGCGATCGTCTTGCCTTTCAGCGACGAGCCGCCGAAGTGCGCCTCGATCTTCTTCACGAGCACGCGCTTCTGGTACTCGTTGACCGCGTCCACGGCCTTGAGGATCTTGAAGTCGTACTTGCGGTCGGCTGAGAACTTGGTCAGCGCCTTGACGTCCTTCGGGAAGCAACTGCCGCCGTAGCCCACGCCCGGGAACAGGAACGACGTGCCGATGCGGCGATCGGCGCCCACGGCCTGGCGCACGCGATCGACGTCCGCGCCGAACAGGTCGCAAACATTGGCGATCTCGTTCATGAACGAGATCTTGGTCGCGAGAATGGCGTTCGAGGCGTACTTGCAGAGCTCAGCGCTGGCGCAATCCATCACCATGATCGGCGCGCCGGTGCGCGTGAAGGGCTTGTGAAGCTTGACCATGATCTCGGCGGCGCGCGGGTCCTCGGCGCCAATCACCACGCGATCCGGCTTCATGAAGTCGTCGACCGCGGCACCCTGCTTCAAGAACTCGGGGTTGCTGACCACGCTGAACGGGTGCGTCGTCTCGCGGCGCACCACTTCGCGGACCTTTTCGGCAGTGCCCACAGGCACGGTGCTCTTGTCGACAATGACCTTGTAGCCGTTCATGGCGCGCGCAATGTCGCGCGCGACGTTCATGACGTGACGGAGATCCGCGGAACCATCCTCGCCCTGCGGCGTGCCGACGGCGATGAACACCACCTCGGAGGCGCGAACGCCCTTGCCGAGGTCGGTAGTGAACACCAGACGCCCCTCGGCCTTGTTGCGCTTTACCAGCTCTTCAAGACCCGGTTCGTAGATAGGGACCTTGCCGCGCCTCAACATGGCTACTTTGGCGCTGTCTTTATCCACACAGATGACGTCGTTACCCGACTCGGCCATACAGGCGCCAAGTACCAGGCCGACGTAGCCGGTCCCTACAACTGCGATCTTCATTCCGCCCCCAAAAGATGAAAGCCTATCACTCGGGTCCAGACCAGTCAACATACTGAACCACAAGGACTTGCCGTGTTTGTGGTACTCTTTTCGCCGTGCGGATCCTCGTCGACTACCGGCCGGCCCTGCGCGAGCGAACCGGCGTCGGCGAGTACGTGCATGAACTGGCGAAGGCACTCGCCGCCCAGGTTGATCGCGACCGTAACGACGAAATCGCGCTCTTTACCAGCTCCTGGAAGGACCGGCCGGAGCCGACTCTTGCATCACAGATGCCAGCCCCGGTTCGCGTCGTCGACGTGAAGGTCCCGGTTCGCGCGCTGGTGTGGGCGTGGAACCGGATCGAGTGGCCGCCGGTCGAATGGTTCGCCGGTGAATCTGACGTCGTGCACAGCCAAAGCCCTTTGCTCATCCCATCGACCTCGGCTGCGCAAGCCGTGACCGTGCACGACCTCGACTTCCTCCGGCACCCGGAGCAGATGACTGCCGAGATCCGGCGCGACTACCCGGCCCTGGCGCGCTCCCACGCGTCCCGCGCCCACGCGGTGATTGTCTCGTCTCAGTACGCAGCCGGCGAAGTCACGCGCGAACTGCGGCTTGATCCGGCGCGCGTGCACGTGTGCCCGCCGGGCCGGCCGTCGTGGTCCGACGACGTTCGACGGCGCCGGGAAATGGTTCGGCCCAGGCACATTTTGTTTCTCGGCACGCTGAATCTCAGGAAGAACGTGGGCACGCTCCTCGAGGCCTACTCGCAAGTACGCGAGCGGCGGCCTGACGCGCTACCCCTCGTGCTCGCCGGTCACCGCACACCCGCGTCTGCACGATGGGAAGAACGCTGCACTCAACCACCGCTCGCCGGTCACGTCGAGATCACGGGCTACGTCGACACGGCCAGGCGCATCGACCTCTATACGAACGCGGCGATGGTCGTGCTGCCGTCCTACGAGGAAGGTTTCGGCCTGCCGGTGCTCGAAGCAATGGCCTGCGGCGTGCCGGTCATCGTGTCGTCGCGAGGATCGCTTCCAGAGGTCGCGGGACCGGCAGCGAGACCGATCGATCCTGACGACGCGGAGGCGTTTGCGAGAGAGATGGAGGCCGTGCTGGACGGCGACGTCACCGACCGCGTTGCAAAGGGCGTGGCACAGGCCGCGACCTACGACTGGGCGGCGTGTGCCGCGGCCGCCCGTCGCGCTTACCAGGCCGCGATCGAGGTTCGCTCATCTTCAGTGGAACAGGTCCATGCGCGTCGCCATTGACGCGCGCGAGTTGTGCGGCCACCCGACCGGGGTTGGCCGGTACCTGTCGAGGCTGCTGACTGCCTGGGCTGTAAGCGATCGAGCGCGCCGCCATGACTTGACGCTGATCGCGCACGCACCGATTGCCGCGGAGCCCGGCTGGCGGGTGACGACGTCGATCGTGCCCGGGGGCGGGGGAACGGCATGGGAGCAGATGACGTTGCCCGGCGCGGTGGCCGCGGCCAGGGCCGACCTGCTGTTCGCCCCGGGGTACACTGCTCCTTTGACCGTGACGACTCCCCTCGTCCTGACGATTCACGACGTGTCGTACTTTGCCCACCCGGAATGGTTCTCGTTCCGCGAGGGCACACGGCGCCGCATGCTGACTGCCTGGTCGGCGCGCCGCGCCCGCAAGGTCATCACCGTCAGCAATTTTTCGAAAACGGAGATCGAGCGCTTCATCGGCATCAAGGACGTACGGGCGATTCCGCATGGCATTGACCGCATCGAAGGCCGCCCGGACGTGCTTCCTGGGACCTCGTCGACTGATCGTTCGATGATCCTCTACGTCGGATCAGTCTTCGAGCGCCGGCGGGTGGATCGGCTGATTGCCTCGTTCGACCAGATCGTTGCGCGAGTGCCGAACGCCACGCTCGAGATCGTCGGCGAGAATCGCACGCGCGGAGTGGATCTCGACGCCTTACGGCTTCGCTCGAAGCACGCCGATCGCATTTTCCTGCGGTCGTACGTTGACGAAGCGACGCTCGAGCAGCTGTACCGCGACGCTTCCGTCCTGGCGTTCCTGTCCGAGTACGAAGGCTTCGGCTTTACCCCGCTCGAGGCGGTGACGCGCGGCGTGCCGCCGGTGGTGCTCGACACGCCCATCGCGCGCGAGACATACGGCGAAGCCGCGATCTACGTGCCGCCCTCAGCGTCGAACGACGAGATCGCCGCCATCATTGCGAACCTGATCACGAACAACGACACGCGCCGCGCGGCCCTGTCGCACGCCGGCGGCGTGCTCGCCCGCTACGACTGGACGCGCGCCGCCGAGGACACGCTCTCGGTGCTCGAGGAGGCGGTCCTTGGCCGATAGAGACAGCCTCGCCATCATCATCGTCACCTACAACTCGACGACGGAGATCGACGACTGCCTGCGGTCGCTCGTTGGGCACACCAATCCGTTTCCGACCACCATCACGGTTGTCGACAACGCGTCGACGGATGGCACCGCCGAGCACGTGCGGCAGCACTGGCCCGCGGTGCAGGTGATCGAGTCAGGCGGCAACGTCGGCTTCTCGAAGGCCAATAACCTCGGCATCCGCGCGACCCAGAGCGACTACGTGTTGTTGATGAACCCGGACACGGTGTCGCCGCCCGGCGCGATCCAGACACTCGTCCGCGGACTGGCCTCGCACCCCGAAGCGGCGATCGCCGGCGCGCGGCTGTTGAGCGAACGCGGGTTCCCGGAACTGTCCTGGGGCGCGCCGATTACGCCGTGGAACGAACTGAAGCGGATGGTCTTTTCGCGGCTCTATCATCGCAAGATCCGTTTCATCGTCCGCAGGATGGACAAGTTGAGCCGCCAGGCCCGCGAAGTGGCGTGGGTGTCAGGCGCGTGCATGGTGATTCGCCGCCCGGATCTTGAAGCGGTCGGCCTGCTCGACGAACGCTTCTTCATGTACACGGAAGACGTCGACCTGTGCGTCGAGATGGGCAAGCGCGATCGCATCGTGCTCTACGTCGCCGGCGCCGAGGTCCTGCATTATCGCGGCCGCTCAGCGGCGCGAAACCCGGAGATGGAGCGGCTGCGCCAGAAGAGCCACATCGCGTACTACGAAAAACACCTGCCCGGCTGGGCGCCCCTGCTGCGGCTCTATCTCAAGGTCACGGGGAAACTGTAAGCGATGCGTATTGCCATCGACGCGCGCAAGCTCCGCGACTTCGGTATCGGGACCTACATCCGCAACATCCTGGTGGAGCTATCGCGGCTGGATCGCGACACCGAGTACGTGGTGCTCTGCCGGCCGGATGATGTCGAAGCCGGCGATGTGCTCGGACGCAACTTCCGGATGGTGCCGGAGACCGCGGCCCCCTATTCGATCGCCGAGCAGTTCAAGATTCCGCTGTCGCTGGCGCGCGAAGGCGTGCGCCTGGTGCACGAGCCGCACTACGTGCTGCCGCCGTTGCTGCGCTGCCGGTCGGTGGTGACGATCCACGACTGCATCCACCTGATGTTCCCGGAGTACCTGCCCAACCGGCTGGCGTATTACTACGCGAAGGGGTCGATGTGGACGGCGTCCCGCAAGGCCGATCGCATCCTCACGGTCTCGGAAGCCTCGAAGAAAGACATCCTGCGCTTCTTCAACGTCGCGCCGGAAAAGGTCGAGGTGATCTACAACGCGATCGACGAGCGCTTCCTCGCGCCGGCCAACGCCGAGCGCATGAATCTCGTGCGGCAGCGCTACCAGCTCGATCATCCGTTCGTGCTGTACGTCGGCAACATCAAGCCGCACAAGAACATCGAGCGGCTGATCGACGCCTTCGGCCGCGCCCGCAACCAAGGGCCCGATGACCTGAAGTTGATCATCATCGGTGACGAGATTTCGAAGTACCCGGCGCTGCGTCAATCGGTGCACCGGCACAAACTCGACAAGCACGTCCGGTTCCTTGGTTTCCAGCCGATGGAAACACTGGCGGCGTTCTACCGCCTCGCGCGCGCGTTCGTGTTCCCGTCACTCTATGAAGGCTTCGGCCTGCCTCCGCTCGAGGCGATGGCCTGCGGCACGCCGGTCGTCACGTCGAACGTGTCGTCGCTGCCCGAGATCGCCGGCGGCGCGGCGCTGCTGGTCGATCCCTACGACGAGGAAGCCATCGCCAGCGCGATCGTCCGCGCGGTCACGGACGAGACTTTGCGCGCGGAACTGATCGAGAAGGGCGTGCAGCGCGCGCACACGTTCTCGTGGACGCAGAGCGTCAAGAAGATCCACGACATCTACATGCAGGTCGCCAGGTAAGACGATGCGAGTCGCGTTGATTCACGACTGGCTCACCGGCATGCGCGGGGGCGAAAAGGCCCTCGAGGTGTTCTGCGAGATCTTTCCGGACGCGGACCTGTTTACGCTGGTTTATCTCCCCGGCACGACGTCACCGCTGATCGAAAAGCGCACGGTGCATCGCTCGGCGATTCAGTGGCTGCCGTTCGCGGGCAAGCTGTATCGCCAATACCTGCCGCTCTTCCCCATCGCCGTCGAGCAGTTCGACCTCGACGGCTACGACCTGGTGATCAGCACCAGCCACTGCGCGGCAAAGTCAGTCGTGGTGACCGGGCGGGCGCGGCACCTCTGCTACTGCCTCACGCCGATGCGCTACGCGTGGGATCAGTTCGACGCGTATTTCGGACCAGAACGGGTCGGCCGGGTCGGCAACATGCTCTTGAGGCCGATGCTGGCGGGACTGGCGCGCTGGGATCGCGCCACCGAGGGGCGCGTACACCGCTATCTCGCTATCTCTCAATATGTTGCGCGGAGGATAGCGCTGTACTATAATCGGCAGTCGACCCTTGTGTATCCTCCGGTCGACACTGAGTTCTACCACCCGGGCGGCCCGGTGGAGTCCCTGCCAGCACAGCCCAAGTTTCTCGTGGTGTCCGCGCTCGTACCGTACAAGCGAGTTGATCTCGCGATGATGGCTGCCCGGCAGGCCGGCGTATCGCTGACGGTGGTCGGCAATGGCCCGGAGCGCGCGAACCTGGAGAAGCTCGCCGGCGACGGCATTGAGCTGGCCGGCTGGCGCACCGACGAAGAGATCCGCGATCTCTACCGGACGTGCACCGCGGCGATCCTCCCCGGCGAAGAAGATTTCGGCATCGTGCCGGTTGAAGCGCAGGCGTGCGGGCGCCCGGTGGTCGCGCTGGGGCGCGGCGGCGCGCTCGACACGGTCGTCGACGGAGAGACCGGCATCCTGTTCGCAGAGCCGACCGTGGATTCGCTGGCTGCGGCGCTGACGCGCACGGCCGGCATCGCGTGGGACAGCGCGCGCATACGCGCCCACGCCGAACAGTTCTCGCGCGCCAGGTTCGTGCGCGAAGTGCAGCAGGTGGTCGACGACACGCTGCGCGCGCCCGTGGGTGAGCGATGGTAAGGCGCCACAACCGCCTGCTCGTCGCGTTCCACGTCTTCACCGACGCCACGCTCGGCATGGTGGGCTTCTTCATCGCCTACCTGCTCCGCTTCGAGACGGGGCTGATCTCGATCACCCGCGGGCATCCGCCGGTCGAGCAGTACGTCAACGTGCTGCCGTTCGTGGCGTTGATCGTGCCGCTCGGCTTCCACTTCCAGGGTCTCTACCGCCTGCGTCGCGGCCGCTCGCGCATCGACGACTTCTTCAACGTGCTGGTCGGCAGCATTTTCGCCGTCGTGCTGGGCATTGTCGCGACGCTGTTCTACCAGGCGTACTACGCCAGCGAGGCGCAGCGCGAGGTCGGCGCGTTCGAGGTGTCCCGCATCGTGTGGGGCCTGTTCCTCGCCATCAACATCGCGTTCGGCTACCTGTCGCGCAAGTTCATCCGCGAAGCGCTCGAGCGCCGCTGGATGGCCGGCATCGGCCTGCGCAAGATCCTGATTGCCGGCGCCGGCGACCTGGGCCGCGTCGTCGCGGACCGCATCCTCGAGCATCGCGAGCTCGGCTACCAGATCGTCGGCTTCGTCGACGACAAGGCCGGCGGCGATCACCTCGGCTACCGTGGATTGCCGCTGCTCGGCTCGCTGGCCGACGCGGCCGAAGTCGTCACCAACGAGAAGATCGACGACCTGTATGTCGCGCTGCCGCTCGAGGAGCACATGAAGCTCCTCGACCTGGTCGAATCCACCAGCCGCGAAGGCGTCGACGTGAAGGTGGTGCCCGACCTGCTGCAGTTCATCGCGTTGCGCGCGCGCCTCGAGGATCTCGACGGCGTGCCGGTGATCAACCTCAACGACGTGCCGTTGCAGGGCGTGAGCGCGTTCGTCAAGCGCGTGCTCGACATCGTGATTTCCTCCGTGGCGCTGATGGTGATGGCGGTGCCCGGCCTGCTGATCAGCTGGCTGATCAAGCGCACCTCACCCGGCCCCGTGTTCTACGCCCAGGAGCGCATGGGTCTCGACGGCAAGCAGTTCACGGTGTACAAGTTCCGCACCATGCCGGTGGACGCCGAGGCGGACGGCCCGGTGTGGTCGGACGACAACGACAATCGCGCGACGCGCGTCGGCACGTTCCTGCGCCGCCACGACCTCGACGAGTGGCCGCAATTCTGGAACGTGCTGAAGGGCGACATGTCGATCGTCGGGCCGCGTCCCGAGCGCCCGTTCTTCGTCGAGCAGTTCAAGCACCGCATCCCGCAGTACATGCTGCGCCACAAGGTCAAGGCGGGCATCACCGGCTGGGCGCAGGTCAACGGCTGGCGCGGCAACACGTCGCTCGAGAAGCGCATCGAATACGACCTGTATTACATCGAGAACTGGTCGGTGACGCTCGACATCAAGATCATGTGGCTGACGCTCATCCGGGTCCTCGCCCCCAACCGCGCCAGGGCCTGAGCCACCGATTAGAGCCACCGATTAGGATCCACCGAACTACAATTCATTTATGCCTCGAGTCGTCATCACCGGCGCCGCCGGCTTTATTGGGTCACACCTCTCGGAAACGCTGCTCGACCGCGGGTTCTCCGTTGTCGGCGTCGACAACCTGCTGACCGGCGACCTTGCCAACATTGCGCACCTGCGCGATCGCGACTTCCAGTTCATCCGGCATGACGTCACCAACTACATCGACATTGATGGGCCGGTCGACTACGTGCTCCACTGGGCGAGCCCGGCAAGCCCGATCGATTACCTCGAGCTGCCAATTCAGACACTGAAGGTCGGCTCGCTCGGCACGCACAAGGCGCTCGGACTGGCCAAGGCCAAGGGCGCGACGTTTGTGATCGCCTCGACCTCGGAGGTCTATGGCGATCCACTCGAGCATCCGCAGAAGGAAACCTACTGGGGCAACGTCAACCCGATCGGGCCGCGCGGCGTGTACGACGAAGCGAAGCGCTTTGCCGAGGCGATGACGGTGGCGTACCGCCGCTTCCACAAGGTCGACACCAAGATCGTCCGCATCTTCAACACCTACGGCCCGCGCATGCGGCCGCAGGACGGGCGGGTGGTCTCGAACTTCGTCATGCAGGCGCTGCGGGGTGAGCCGATCACCATCTACGG
>DATMJU010000369.1:0-9764 GCA_035553795.1 Vicinamibacterales bacterium | reverse complement strand
TTCCTGGTGATCCGCGACATCGATCGCGGCGCGACGCGGCCGAAATTGATCGTCGTGGAGAACTGGTTTACGGAGTTTTCGCCGCGCCAGTAGCCGCGGGCGCGTTCAATACCTGGATGTTGTGACGCACATCGCTGCTCTCGCGCTTGCGCGCAATCGACGCCATCGGGTCTTTCAGGATGCACGCCCCAATTGCCAATGCCTCGAGGTCGCGCTTGCCGATCGCGACGGCTTGCGCCGTCAGGTCCAGGTAGGCGAGCGATTTGGCGAAATCCCAGGACGACTTGCGGCCGGCATCGATCGACAGGTTGATCGCCTTGTCCTTCAGGTACCCGAGGAAGCTGTGATCGATGAAATTCTGGAACGGCGACAGCTCGTCGAGTTCCGCGTCGATGACCGGGAACAGCGACAGGATGACGGCGTTGACGGTGTTGAAGTCGTGCTCGAGGCTGGCGAACTGATCGCCCGGGCAGGTGCGCGCCGCCGCGACGCCAAGGTCGATCATGATGTGCGGGTTGATGCCGATCAGCAGCAGCTGCAGCACGGTGTACTGGCTGGAATTGGTGGCGTTGTAGGCCTGCAGCCAGCTTTGGCCGTGCAGCTCGCCGGCAAACCACTGGTCGCGCGTCACGAGATAGCGGGTCGCGAACTCGACGTCCAGCCGCTCCATGCGGGCGTTGTCCTGGAACTTGCCAGACTGGATGCCGTCGCGAATTGCCATCGTCATGCGCTTGTATAACGCGGCAAAATACCCGAGGCGTGAGCCCGAGGCGATGGACTCGTTGATGATGGTGTCGAGGCTGGCGATGACGCCGTCTACGGTGGTTGGCTGCACGCAGGAGATTCTAAGACATTCATGGTGAACGACGCGATGCTCGATGCGGCGCGTTTGCGCGGCGATGCGCTTGCCGATGCGACGGTGGCCGAAATGTTCAAGGCAGGTGACACGGCGGCCGTGGCGAAGCTGCTCTCGCAGTTGATGCGCGACGATCAGCAACCCGGGAACCTGCCGGCGCCGGTGCTCGACTACCTGGCGAAGTCGACGGCCATCCTGAGCCGTGCGCCGAACGTGGGCTCGGCCGGCGAACGCGTGTTCTCGGAGCACGGGCCCGAAATCATGATGCTGCTCTGCTGCTATTCGCTGCCCTCGTCCTACGCGGCGAAGAAGGGTGTGCAGGTGCTGCATCGCACGGCGTATCTCGCCAAGCGGCCGAATCGCCGGCTGTTCGAGACCGCGCAGTTCATCGTTGACGTGCTGTCTCCTGGCGGTCTTGGTCCCGGCGGGAGGGGAGTGCGGACCGCGCAGAAGGTCCGCTTGATGCACGCGGCGATCCGCCACCTGATTCTCACGGACAAGACGGCGCCGTGGCCGGTCGAGTCCCTCGGCGTGCCGATCAACCAGGAAGATCTGCTCGGCACGTTGATGACGTTCACGTGGCTGATCCTCGACGGCTTGACGAAGCTCGGCGTGAAGCTGACCCCGGTCGAGCAGCAATCCTACCTGGTCGCTTGGCTCGTGGTCGGTGAGCTGATGGGCGTCGAGCCCGGGTTGATGCCACGCAATGTCACCGAAGCGCGCGCGATCACCGAGTTGATTGAGAGACGGCAGGTCGCCGAATCCCCCGAGGGCCGCGAGATGATGTCGGCGCTGCTGGACATGATGCAGTCCAACACGCCGCATCCATTCAAGTCGATGCCGCCGGCGCTGCTGCGCGAGTTCCTGCCGCCCAACGTCGCCACATTCCTCGGCGTGACGTCGCATCCGCTCGAAGAGGAAATGATCCGCCTCGCCGATCGCGCCCTGCAGCCGTTGCAGCGCTTCATGAACCGCGAAGCGCAGCGCAGCGCGCTGGTCCGCCGCTTCAGTATCGAGCTGCTGCGGTGGATGTTGAAAGTGGAGCTGGACGGACAACCGGCGCGGTTCGCCATCCCGGATTCACTGCACCAAGACTGGCAGATCGCTCCGCCGGACAGCGAAGAGAGCTTCTGGCAGAAGTTAGAGATGAGAATACACGGACGCCAACCACAGAGGACACCGGGGACACAGAGCTAGGATTGTTTCTTGATCCTGGTCTTTACGGCTTTTCCGGCAGTCTTCTTCTTGGCGGTGGGCGCTTTCATCGACATGGCACGCGCGATGATCTTCTTATACATCTCCGCGGTGTCGCCGCCCTTGGCTGGCGCGTTGCTGTGCCACAGCGCCGGCGTCTTGCCTGAGAGGATTTCCGCGAAATCGGCATTCGGCGTCTTGACGCTGAGCGGCGCGAACTCGGTAATGTCGATCGGCCCGGACCAGTCGTCGCGATGCTTGATCAGCAGCCAGCTGTTTGGCGCGCCACCGTAGCGCGTCTTGATCAGCACCCACGAGCCCTTGAGCTTGTAGCCGTCCAGGCGGAACTTCAGCTCGCCTTTTCTCAGGCTCGCTTCAATGTCTTCGCTCTCGGGCTCCGGTTCCCACGTCCCGTAATCCCACAGCATGACAATGCCGGCGCCGTAGCCTTCTGGGATGACGCCCTCGAACATCCCGTAGTCGTACGGATGGTCCTCGGTCTGCATCGCGAGCCGCTTGTCCGCGGGGTTGAGTGACGGGCCCTTGGGCACGGCCCAGGACAACAGCACCCCGTTCAACTCGAGCCGGAGGTCGTAGTGGAGGTGGGATGCCAGGTGTTTCTGCACGCAGAAGAAGAGCTCCTCGCCTTTCTTGCGCTTCTTCGGCGGCTCGTCGCCGCTCGGCTCGGGTGTCTTGTTAAAGTCGCGTTTCTTGCGGTAGTCCTCGAGGGCCACGGTTCTTGAAGGATACAATACCGCCGATGGCCACGACCCCCGCTCAAGACCGCGCCTTCTTCGGTCACCCGCGCGCGCTGTCCACGTTGTTCTTCACAGAGATGTGGGAACGCTTCAGCTACTACGGCATGCGAGCGCTGCTGTTGCTCTACATGACCGCGCCTGTCACTGCTGGCGGGCTTGGCTTCGACACCGCGCAGGGCGGCGCCATCTACGGCCTCTACACGTCAATGGTCTACCTGGCGACGATGCCGGGCGGCTGGATTGCGGACCGGTTGATCGGACCGCGCCGCGCGGTGCTCTATGGCGGCATGTTCATCGCCGCCGGACACTTCAGCATGGCGCTCGCCTCGCTGGCGATGTTCTACCTCGGGCTCTTCCTGATCGTCATCGGTACCGGCCTGCTCAAGGGCAACGTCAGCGTCATCGTTGGCAAGCTCTACGCCGCGGGCGACAACCGGCGGGACGCGGGGTTCTCGATCTTCTACATGGGCATCAACCTCGGCGCCTTTATTGCGCCGTTGATCTGCGGCTACCTGGGCCAGGAGATTTCGTGGCATTACGGGTTCGGCGCGGCGGGCATCGGCATGACGCTCGGCGTCATCCAATACGTGCTCGGCACGAAGAACCTCGGTGATTCGGGACTGGAACCGGCGCCTGCTACCTCCGAGGAACGCGCGCGCTGGCGCAAGCAGGCCCAGATCAGCGTCGGCATCCTGCTGGCGTTGGTGGTGATTGTGGGCGGCGGCGGCTACACCGGCATGCTGCCGATCACCGCGACGCAGGTCGCCGATGCCGCCGGCATTGCGCTGCTGCTGTTAATCGTCGGCTTCTTCGGCTGGTTGTATACGTCGAGCGAGTGGACGCCGGACGAACGCAAGCGTCTCTACGTGATCGGCGTCCTGTTCCTGGCCGCGTCCATCTTCTGGTCGCTGTTCGAGCAGGCCGGTTCCACGCTCAACCTCTTCGCGCGCGACCAGACCCGCAACTCGGTGCTCGGCGCGGAATTTCCGAGCAGCTGGTTCCAGTCGATGAACTCGATGTTCCTGATCATCTTCGCGCCGGTCATGGCGTGGGTCTGGATCAGGATGTCGGCCGCCGGCAACGAGCCATCCACGCCGATGAAGTTTGCGTGGGGCCTGATCCTTGCGGGCCTTGGCTTCGCGGTGCTGGTGATTCCGGCGCAGAACGACTCGCAACTGGCCAGCCCCATGTGGCTGACCACCACCTACTTCCTGCACACCATCGGCGAACTGGTGCTGAGCCCCGTGGGTTTGAGCGCGATGACGGTGCTGGCGCCGGCGCGCATCGGCGGGTTGATGATGGGCGTGTGGTTTCTTGCCACCTCGGTGGGCAACTTTATTAGCGGCCGCGTCTCCGGCCTCTACGAAGCGATGGCCCTGCCGTCCTTGTTCGGCACGGTGGCCACGATTGGCATCGTGCTGGGTGTGCTGCTGATGATCGCGGCCCCCGCGATGCGCAAACTCATTCCGGCGAAGGCCCCTGACGCACGCGCCTGACCCGTCGTGAACGTCGTCTTCCTCAGCACCTACGATCTGGGGCGCCAGCCATTTGGCCTGGCGTCTCCTGCCGCCTGGCTGCGCCGGGACGGGCACGAGGTGACAGCCATCGATCTCTCGCGCGACAAGCTTTCCGAGGACGCCGTCCGCGCGGCAGGCATCGTCGCGTTCTATCTGCCGATGCATACCGCGACCCGGCTCGCGTTGCCGGTGATCCGTCGCGTCCGCGCGATCAATCCAGACGCGAAGCTGGTCGCCTACGGGTTGTATGCGCAGCTGAATGACGCGCTGTTGCGCGAGCGCGGCATCGAGATCGTGCTGGGGCCGGAAGCAGAAGAGGCGCTCGTCGCTATCGCCGGTGCGGCGGGGGCGACGGGGGCGACCGGTGCGTTGCCGCGATTGCAGTTCATCCAGCCCGACCGCGCCGGGTTGCCTGCGCTCGATCGTTACGCCTCGCTGCAGATGCCGGACGGCACGCACAAGATCGTCGGGTCGACGGATGCCACGCGGGGCTGCAAGCATCGCTGCCGGCACTGTCCGATTGTCCCGGTCTACGACGGACAGTTCCGCGTCGTCCCGGTAGAGGTTGTGCTCGCCGACATTCGCGCGCAGGTGGAGCAGGGCGCGACGCACATCTCGTTCGGCGATCCCGACTTCTTCAATGGGCCAACGCACGCGCGACGGATTGTTGAGGCGATGCATCACGAGCATCCCGGGCTGACGTACGACGCGATCATCAAGGTCGAGCATCTGCTCGCGCATCATGAATTGCTGCCGCTGCTCGCGGCCACCGGATGCCTCTTCATTACCAGCGCGGTCGAATCCGTGGATGACGATGTGCTGGCGAAGCTGGAGAAGGGCCACACCCGCGCCGGCTTCATTGCCGCGGCCGCACTGTGCCGCGACGCCGGCGTGACGCTCGTGCCGACCTTCGTGGCGTTCACCCCCTGGACGACGATTCACGGCTACGTGGACATGTTGAAGGTCGTTGCCGACCTTGGACTCGTGCCTAACGTGGCGCCGGTGCAGTGGGGAATCCGCCTGCTGGTGACGTGGGATTCGCGTTTGCTTGAGCTGCCGGAGATTCAATCCGTCGTCGGTCCGTTCGACGCGAAGACGTTGACCTTCCCCTGGACCCACGCCGACCCGCGTGTGGACGCGCTGCAACACCAGGTGATGTCGCTCGCCGGCGTCCGGGCGGCACGATCGCGTGAAGAGATCTTTGCTACGATTTGTGAGCTGGCGCAAGTCAACGTCCTGTTGCCGTCGCGAGCTGCGATTCCGTACATGAACGAACCTTGGTACTGTTGAGCTGAGCCCACCGCGGAGCAGGTTGCTCTGCTATGAAGCGCCTTCTGCTCCTTGCCACGACGACCGGCTACCAGACGCGGATGTTCGCGGACGCGGCGGCACGTCTCGGTGTCGAACTCGTCTACGCGACCGATCGATGCGATCAGCTCGACGACCCGTGGCGCGACAACGCCATCGCCGTCCGCTTTCACGAGGAATGGCGTTCGGTTGATGCGGTCCTGAAGGCGGTCGATCGCAAGCCCGTACACGCAGTGCTCGCGCTCGGCGATCGGCCGACCGTGATGGCCGCCTATTTGTCGCGCCTCCTCGGACTGCCCGGCAATCCACCGGAAGCCGCGGTCACGTCGCGCGACAAGCGCCTCACGCGCAATCGGCTGAAGGCCGCCGGGTTGCCGACTCCGGCCTATCGCACCGTGCCGATCACGACGGATGCCGCGAAGTTCCTGGGCACGTTGTCATTCCCGGTTGTCGTCAAGCCGACCGTGCTGTCCGGCAGCCGCGGCGTGATTCGCGCCGATGATGCGTTGAGCTTCGTGACGGCGTTCGATCGCGTGCGCCGCCTGTTGATGTCGCACGAAGTACGGGAGCTTCACGATCCGGAAGCCGACGTCATCCACATCGAGCAATACATCGCGGGAGCGGAATACGCCGTCGAGGCCGTGATGGACAACGGCCGGCTGCGCGTTCTCGCAATTTTCGACAAGCCCGATCCCCTGGATGGCCCGTTCTTCGAGGAGACCATCTACGTCACGCCGTCGCGCGCGACCGAGGACAGGCAGACGCAGATCGCGCAGGCGGTGGCCGATGGCGCGAAGGCGATCGGCCTGGTTCATGGCCCCATTCACGCCGAGTGCCGCGTCAACGCCGGAGGGGTCTACGTGCTGGAGATCGCCGCCCGACCGATTGGCGGGCTGTGCGCGAAATCGCTTCGCTTTGAGCGTCCAGACCTCACCACCCCAGGACCTCGAGACGTGATCGGCTTCGAGGAATTCCTCCTTCGCCAGGCGTTGGGAGAGGACATGACCGCGTGGCAGCGCGAAGCGCAGGCATCTGCGGTCATGATGATCCCGATTCCGAAGAGCGGTGTGTACCGGCGGGTCGAAGGTGTCGAGGCGGCGTCGGCAGTGGACGGCGTCACCGACGTGCAGATTACCGCGAAGCCTGATCAGCAGTTGCTGGCGTTGCCTGAGGGGGCCAGTTACCTGGGTTTCATCTTCGCGCGGGCGGCGACCCCGGAAGCGGCCGAGCGCGCGGTGCGCGATGCGCACGCGCGGCTCCGCTTTACGATTGATCCGCTACTTGCTCTGCTGGGGAACGAAGTCGGGCGGTAGCGCCGACCCTTCGCCGAAGAAGAACTCTTCCATCTGCTTCCGGATCAGCTCCTGGCCTTCCTTCTGCCAGGGCATCAGCCGGTATTCGTTCAGGATCATCTTCTGGCGGTCTTCCCAGAGCTTCCAGGCCTGCGCCGAGACGTTCTCGTAAATGCGCTGGCCGATCTCGCCGGGCCACGGCGCGGCGTCCAGGCCGGGCAATTCCTTCTGGAACTTGATGCACTTCACCGTGCGCCCGCTCTTGTTGCCGATTGGTTTGTCGTTGGGGACCGGAGGCCCGCCGCACATTGCCATGACCACATTGTAGCGCGTCGGGCTAGAATCAGCCCCGTGGATGCGGAACATCGACATCGCAACTGCTGGTATGCGCGCCGCACCGCCGACCTGCCAGAAGACCTCGGGTCCCACACCATCATCGACGGCGAGCTGGTCTACTGCGCCCACCCCATGTACTGGCCGGTCGTCCGCTACGAATTCGACCTCAGGAACTGCGAGGACTGCGACGTCTTCAAGCAGCGCCGCCAGAAGGATCTCGAGCCGCAGAGCTGACTGTTACCTGGGCGCGAAGAAGTCGTCCTGCTTGTAGGTGTGCACGCGCCGGTAGCCCTTCTCCTCCAGGAACTTGATCAGGTCCGTGCGCTTGGGTTCCTCGTCGTTGTGCTCAATCGCAAACGAACCAAATCGATACTTGTCGAACGGCACGCCCTTCAACGCGTCCAACTCCGCGCCTTCGATGTCGAGGCTCATGAAATGGATGAATGACGGCGCCTTGAGCCGTTCCAGGATCTCGCCGAGCGTCGTCGTGGTCAGCTCCACGGCGGGACTCTTCTCCGCTTCTTCCTTCCATTTGCCGAGCGTGTCGGCGATGCCGCCCAGCCCCGAATGCGTGTGGAACTTCACGATCTGTCCGGCGGTGGCCGAGACGACGGCCTTTTCCATCAGGCAGGTGCGTCCTTCCATGTGAGTAGGGAAGGGATCGACGCAGATGCCTTTCCAGCCGAGTTCCTCGAGCACCTTGGTGTTCGACCCGATGGTGCCGTGGCCTGAACCGACATCGAGGAAGTAGCCGTTGGTGATGCCGGGGAACATCTTCACCGCGACCCATTTGTCCTGGCCAATCTCGGACGGGAAACTCGGCGCGTTGCCGATCGCTTCCTGAAAAGTCAGCGAGAGCGCCTGCATCAGCGAGAAGTCACAGCAGGCGCGGTTGGCGTCGAACTGCTTGCGAATCTCGATGGCTCGCGGACTCCTCGCCATCACATACAGCGCGCCCACGACGAAGACGAGCACCACAACGCGTTTGATCATTGAACCCCTGAACCTCTTGAACCCCTGAACCCTTGAACCATCCGATTGTATTGATACTCGTCAGCTCGTACCCCATCTGTAGCGTATTCATACACATCAGGTGGAGCGGTCGAGTATTGTCTCCAAATGTAATCGACCAAGTCTTTTTCAATCAATAGCTTAGAAAGGGCCGAAGTCAGTTGAGCTGGCACGGGTTTCGCTAAGAGAGTCGGGTAGGTATAGGCGTACTCGACCAATGGGAGGTCACCGTGTTTGAGATTCGAAAGGCACGCCGGGGTTTTGCCTCGATGTCAGCAGAAAAACAGCGCGAAATTGCCAGCAAGGGCGGCCGTGCCGCTCACGCCAAGGGAACCGCGCACGAATGGTCAGCCGAAGAAGCGCGTCGCGCCGGTCGTAAGGGCGGGCAGGCGAGCCGTGGTGGTCGGGGAAAGCTCCCGACGGTGGCCTAAAAGACACCGAGAACGACCCAAAGTAGCAAGAAACAAGTATCAAGTAGCAAGAAGTTGGAAGATACCCCCTTCCACTTCGGCTACCCAATCCTTGCATCTTGCTACTTATTTCTTGCTACTTCTTTCCACCTCGACCCGCGCGTCGTTGAAGCACGCGCCACCCCCTAAATCCGACAACGTATCCGGCACCAGCGTGTTCGACGTGTAGCCGTTTGCCGTGCTGCGGCGCCACAGGCCTTTCGGCGTGGACACGATGCCGCGCTTGACGAGCGGCGTGAGCCGCGCCTGAATCTTCATTTCTCCAAGCGCGTTCCACACCCGCACGAGGTCGCCCTCTTCGATACCGCGCGCTTCAGCATCGTCAGGATTCATGTCCAGCCGCACGTCAGGCCGTGACAGCTCGCCGAGCGTGGAGCTGATGGTGCGTTCGCTCGCCGGTGAAATCAGCGCCAGCGGGTACTCCGTCGTTGCTGGATCGGGCTGATAGCCGTAGAGGCCGAGCGGCGCCTGCTTGTCGAGCACCTGGGGGAACAGATCAACCTTCTGATCCGCGGTCTTCGGGAATACGTCAACAAACTGAATCGGACGTCCGTCATGGGGCGGCCGCGCCGTCCAGTTCTCGCGGAGGTCATTGCCGACCTGTTCGGGCAGGTGGCTCAGCACGTTGAGCATCGCTTCAAGATCGTCTTCCGGATCACCCTCAACGGTCAGGTCCAGCCTGCGCGCCAGATCCATGAAGACGTCGGTGTTCGAACGCGACTCGCCGACCGAATCGATCACCGGCTTGCCGAGCTGCATCGTGATCGGCCCGTAGCCTTTAGCGAAGTCGTAGTGCTCGAGGAAGGTGGTCGCGGGCAAGACGATGTCGGCGTACATCGCGGTGTCGGTGAGCACTTGGTCGAAGACCACGGTGAACAGGTCCTCGCGCTCGAGGCCGCGAATCACGCGCTTTTGATCGGGAAGGATCGCCACCGGATTGCAGTTGTAGACGAATAGCACGTTCACCGGTGAGCCTTCAGGCTCGGTGAGGATGCGGCCGACCTTGTTCATGTTGATGGCGC
>DATMJU010000368.1:0-5841 GCA_035553795.1 Vicinamibacterales bacterium | reverse complement strand
CGTTTCATCTACTACACGCAACGCACCGGCACGTTCACCTACAACGCGCGTTTCCCGCTGTGGCGGTAAATCTGCCACAGCGGGAAACGCGCGTTGTAGGTGAACGTGCCGGTGCGTTGCGTGTAGTAGATGAAACGCCCGTCAGGCGACACCACCGCGCCCATCTTGTTCGTCGGAGGGGCGGGGGGCGGACCCTCGGCGCCCGGTGCGGGCTGCGGTGGCGGCGCGGGTCCAATGCGCACGCCGGTGCCGCCGTCGCGGTGGTACATGAACAAGCCGAAGGTGCCCGGCTCTGGCGGACGCGACTTCGACACGACGATGTAGTTGCCGTCGGGCGTCCAGGCGGGCGACACCATGATCTGCGGTCGATCGTTGGTGCGGCCGTCCTTGCTCACCGCGCGCGGATTCGAGCCGTCGGCGTTGGCGATCCACAGGTTCTCGACACCGGTGCGATCCGTCAGGAACGCGATCGTCTTGCCATCCGGCGACCACGTCGGCTGGCTCTCGAACGACAGGCCGCCCATGATGCGCCGCGCCTGTCCGCCGCTGATTGGCATCGTGTAGAGGTCGCCGAGCAGATCGAACACGATCGATTGGCCGTCGGGCGACACGTCGACCTGCATCCACGTCACTTCGTCCGTATCGAACGTGATCGTCTCCGCGGTCTTGAGCGTGAAGCCTTCGGTGGGTTTGGCCGTGTCGTCCTGCGCCTGGCGTTCCTGGCCGCTTGCCCTGACCGAAGTCGAAGGGACCAGCGCCACCGCGCAGACGAGACACAGCGTCAACAGAGCGAGCGATTTCTTCATGCGCGCGAGTATATTCCTGTCATGCGAATCTTGAGAGGCCTGCTCGTCGCTGTGATGGCTGCTGGGATGGGCGTATCCCAGCTATCGGCCGTGACACGCGTGCCGTCGGGGGACGGACAGTTCTGGGACATCCAGGACACGAGCCCGTGGGCCCAGGACAGCGGCGGCATCGCCACCGGCGGCCGGTCGAATCCGTTCAACGGTTTCGGCTACCTGAAATTGCAGGTCAAGCGCGGCAATGGTTCCATGCTGTTGCGCAATCAGTATTTGAAAGGGTTCGGGCTGCATCACGACGGCGCCGGCCGTTTTGATTCCACCACCCCGGTCCTGGCTGAGGGCATCCTGGTGGCCCGAGGCGTGACCACCTCCAAGGACAGCGCCCACCTTCGCTACCTCGACACCTTCATGAACACCTCGGATGAAGAGCGCATCGTGCAGGTCGCCTGGGGCGGTGCGGCCGGCGCGTTTGAGGATGGCGGACGCGTGGCCGTGGCGGGTTCGTCCAGCGGCGATCGCCGTGCCGATCGCAATGATGCGTACGTCACGGTGATGCAGAACGCGAAGAGCGTCGCCGATCCGTCGCAGGGCCCCTCGGGCCATGGCCCATCCGCGCACGTGCTCGGTTCCCGCACCGGGGTGCTGACGTCGGTCGGCGACATGTACGGCGATCCGTTTGCTGATGCGTGGCCGGGTTACGATCCCGCGCACATCGGCTACGTGTTCACGTTGCGATTGAGGCCGGGCGAGACGCGGGCGCTGATGACCTTCGTGGTCAAGGGCCTGAGCGAGATCTACGATCCTCGGGGCGGCTATCCGATTCCATTCAAGGACGCGCTCGTTACCGGTGAGGCGGTGTATGCGGGCGCGGACGCGAAGATCCCGGCCGCCGGGTCGGAGATCCGGCGCGTGTCCGAGATTGCCGCGCAGCTCGTGAAGCAACCTGACGTGCGCGGACTGACGCCGCTCCAGGTGTCGCAGATCGCCAACTGGCAGTTGCCGGCAGCGTCCACCTCGCCCTTCACCGTCTTCGAGAAGACCGTCGCCGAGCTTCAGGAGGCGATGTCCAGCGGCCTCACGACCTCCGAAGACATCACGCGTGAATACCTCTCGAGGTTGTCACGGTTTGATCGCCACGGCCCGGCGTTCCGTTCCGTGCTCTCGATCAACCCGCGAGCGATCGCCGATGCGCGCCAACGTGATGTTGAACGCTCGCAACGACGGATCCGCAGCCCGTTTCACGGTGTGCCCGTGGTCTACAAGGACAACATCGACGCGATCGAGCTGCCAACCACCAGCGGTTCGCTCGCACTTCTCGATCATCGTCCTCGCCTCGACTCCAGGGTCGCAGCGGGAATGAAGTGGGGCGGCGCCGTGGTCCTCGGTAAAGCCAACCTGGACGAGTTTCCCTTCGGTGACTTCGGCATCAGCACAGTCGGCGGAACCGTGGGCAACGCGTACGATCCCTCTCTGAGCACCGCAGGATCGAGCGGCGGCAGCGCCACCAGCGTGGCAGCCAGCCTTGCCGCGCTGGGCTTTGGCACCGACACCTGCAACTCCCTGTCGAATCCGGGCTCGTTCGCGTCGCTCGCGACCATTCGTGTGACGCGCGGCCTCGTGAGCCGGGCGGGAGTGCAGCCGCTCAACACCTACAACGACGCAGTGGGCCCGATGGCGAAGTCCGTTCGTGATGTGGCGCTCGCGCTTGATCTCGTCGCGGGCGTTGACGCCGAAGACGCGGTCACCGTGGATGCCGCGCAACACATCAGCGGATCATTCGCCGCGGGTCTCGATGCGGCCACGCTGAAAGGAAAGCGCATCGGCGCGTTGCGGCAGCGTTTCGTCGGCTTCACGGGCGAGCGTGAAGTGGCGGCGAACATGGATCGCGTGATCAAGGAGCTGCAGGCTGCCGGCGCGATCGTGATCGACGTGCAGATTCCTGACTACGACGCGAAGTACGCGGCGGCCCGAGGATCGGCGCCGGGCTCGCTGCGCGCGGGATGGACGGCGTACCTCGCCAGGGGATCGAAACCGGGAGAGAAGGTGCTGACGATCCAGGATCTGCTCGCGTCCGGAAAGCTGGCCCCGGTCAGTGCCCGGCGATTCGAAGGCGCGCTGGCGCCGGTGCCGGAGGGCGCCGAGTTGGAGGCCGCGACCAGCCGGTTCATGAAGGGGCGCGAAACATTCCGGCAGATCTTTGTCGATCTCATGAATCATCAGAAGCTCGACGCGCTGCTGTATCCGGCCAATCACGCGCGGCCGCACACGCATGAAGGCGGTCTCGAGCGATACGGATCTGAGCCGGGGACGTGCGAGGAAAGCGCCGCAACCGGCCTGCCACAGGTGACGGTGCCGGCAGGTTTTGTCGGCGGGCGTTATCCGGTTGGGATCTCGCTGCTCGGCAGGATGTGGGACGACAAGCGGCTGCTCGAGCTCGCCGCTGCCTACGAAAAGGCCACGCGCCATCGACGTCCGCCGACGACGGTAAAGCCGTAGCCCTAGTAAAGCACTCTCGCTTCGCCGAGATCGGCGATGAGCTTCTTGAAGTGCGCGACCAACAGCGCGCGGCGGTTCATCACCGCGTCGATCTCCTGGTTGTTCAGGAAGCCCTGGACCGCGGTCTTGACGTCGTCCCGCGTCATGCCTTCAAGCCTGGCCAGCAGCGCCCGATCGATCTTGTGCAGCTCCTTGACGTTCAGCAGATCGGCTTGCAGCCTGAAGGCGCGCGAGAAGTCGATCATCATCAACTTCCAGTCCGGCGTCAGAAGGATGTTCGTCTGGTTGCGATCGGAGTCGCGCACGAGCGCCGAGAACACCCGCATCCGGTAGGTCTGGTTGTTCCAGTCGGCCGGGCGCGGCGGCGTGATGTTCTTCTTCACGCGTTCGGCTTCGTCCATCAGCGTCGGCACGAACCAGCTGATCGATCCGAGCTGGCCATTCCATCGCCGCTCGACGTAGACCGGCATCATGCTCTCGAGACCCAGCACCGTGGCCAGCTCGTATGCGGCGATGTTGTATTTGTAGGAGTCGACGAAGTTCAGCTCGGTCTTGCGCTTGCGCCCGCCGCCGCCCATTTCCATGACCGTTTTTCGTTCATCGATGGCCTGGAAGACGGCGTCGTGCTCGAACCTGCCGTTGCTCAGCGTCAAGCGCTTCGGCGCAGTCACGCCTTTCGGCGTCCCTCGCTGTCGTACGACCTTGGCGTTCTTGAGAAAGTCTTTGATCTCCGCGACCGACAGCTGCGGCGCGGCAGATGAGGCTGGAGCCGCGGCTTGCGCCTGGCTCAGCGCCGGCAGGAACAGGGCAATAAAAAAGACGACGAGCAGGCCGCCAGGCCTTGCCGCGTCGTCTGGCCGCGCGATGCGCGTCATGGGGAACCTCCCCGGGTTACTTGTAGATCTTGGTGAAATTCACTGACGCGCCGCCAACCTGAGGCTGCACGCCCACGTTGAACTTCGACTTGCCCATCGACATGGTCACGGTGCGTGCCGAGGCGATGCCGAAGCCTGCACCCATAACGACGTCGGTTGCGTGATGACGGTTCCACGCCATGCGCGCCATGGCCACGTAGGTGCCGAGCGCGTACGCGGGTGCGCCGATCTTCCAGCCGTAGTACCGGTGCAGGACGGTCGCCGTGGCGAAGACGCTGGCGGAGTGGCCGGACGGGAATGACTTGTTGTTGCTAAGGTCTGGACGCTGGCGGCGAACGGTGTGCTTGACCGTCTGCACCAGCGTCTGCGAGAGGACCTGGGCACGGACGATGTCGCGGCCGGCGTAGGCGAGCTTCTTGTTGCCGGTGGCCTTGCCAACGCCGTAGGTGGCGAAGCCTGCGCCGAGCTGGAACGCGACCTGTCCAATCAGGTTGCCTGACTCGAACAGCGTGGTCGGAATGTTGAACCCGTTGTTCACGCCCTGGCGATCCCATGGAGCCGACGCGATCGCGAACAGGCTCACGTAGGTCATCGTTTTCGCGGTATCGGCGCTGAAGAAATTCTTGAAGTCGCCCGCCGACAGCTTGAAGGGGTTGCCGTCGACGATCTCCGAAGATGCCGGCGGCAACTGCGGAATGGTTAGCGGCGGCTGAGCGTCGGCCGACGAGCTGTCCGGCACGACGGCGGCCGCGGCGGCATCTGGCGCTTCACCCGGTGCCTGGGCAAACGCCGGCACGGCGAGCGAGCACGCGAAAAGGGCAATCGCGAAAAGGCGAACTTGGAACATCAAACTCTCTTTGTCTTTATGAATACGGCGGAAAAAAACGCGGGTTCCAGTATCTCACGCCCCCCGACGATCCTTATCGGCCCGTGCTCCGCCCCCCTGCACTATTACGAAACCGGTACATTTCAGGGCTGCCGCTCGAAGCCCACGAGCGTCCACGCCCCAGAATTCCTTCGGAAATACGCGGAAACTGGCTTTGCCCAGGGTTCCGGACCTCCGACCGCCGACAGGTCAACTTTGATGAATTCCGAGGCCGGCATGGGGGGCATGACCATGGGGCTCCGGGTCTCCTCGGTCGTCGAAATCAGGGTCGCCCGGTCGGTGGCGTTGTCGAAGGTGTACCAAAGGGCCCGGTAGCCGGGGGCCCGATCGGCCACGGCCAGCTCTTCCGCGGCATTCCTGAACGTCAGGCGTCCGTCCCGGCTCAACTCGGGATCGACGTTCGGATTCACCTTCGGCAGGAACGCCTGGAGAATGCGAAGCCGCCGGTCGGCGATGGCCTTGGCCAGAAATTCCTCGGACTCGCGATCGCCAAACTTACCTTCAGCGACCGCGGCGCGAATCATCTCGTCGGTGATCGCCGACAGCTTCATCGCCGCCCAAAACGTGTCGTCCGGCCGCATGTGACGGAACGCGGCGTTGGTGATGTGCGGCCACCATTCTTCGGGATTCCACTTCGAGTGATCGCGCGGCAGGCGGCCGATCGACGGCGACTCGAAATAATCCTGCCTGCGCCACACCGGAACGTTGAAGCCGAGCGACAGCACCCGCTTGCCGATCGTGCCCGGTTCCTCGAGCAGCGCTTCGTAACCTTCCCAGCCCT
>DATMJU010000367.1:0-2218 GCA_035553795.1 Vicinamibacterales bacterium | reverse complement strand
CTCCTGGCGGGATTCGACGAACCCCTTCTCTTCCATGCGCGCGAGGATCACGTAGACGGAGCCGCGCTTGAGCGTGCCGTCCGAGGCATCGACCAGCTCGAGGCCGTAGCGCTCGCGGCCGCGCAACAGGTCCATCACCAGGGACTCGGTTTTCGACATCGACGGCAGGCGGAGGTCGTCCATGGCCGGCAACTCTTACATTTTGTCAGACCAGGAGTCAAGGGTGGCCTGTATGTTCAGATTCGGACATCGCTCACCCCACCGGCGAGCAGTCCGCCAACGGCAACCCCGCTTTCGGCCGGTTTTCCGCCGGGAGTCCGCCTGCTTATAGGCATGGAACATGCCTATAAGCCGGCACATGGAATCCGTGCTCCGCGACATCTCGTTCGCATTTCGCAGCCTTCGGCGTCAACCGGCGTTTGCCATCACCGCGGCACTGACCATCGCGCTCGGCATCGGCGCCACCACCGCCATCTTCAGCGTGGTCAACGCGGTATTGCTGCGGCCGCTGCCCTACAACGACGCCGCCAGGCTGGGCACGGTGTGGAACGACATGCGCAACCGCAACGTCGTGGACTTCCCGATCGCGCCGGGCGACTTTTTCGATCTGCAGAACGAACTGACGCAGCTCGACGGTGTCGCCGGCCTCAACACGTTCCGCCCGACCATCGGCGGCGACGGCAAGGGCGATCCGGAACAGGTCGTTGGCGCGGGCGCGACCACCAACCTGTTCACGATGTTGGGTCACCGCATTCACCTCGGCCGGAACTTCGTGCCGGAGGACGGCACGCCGCAGCCCGCGCAACCGCAAGGTGACGCGCTTCCCAATCTCGACGCGCCCCCGCCGCCTCTGCCGAACATCGCGATCATCAGCTACGAGCTCTGGCAGCGCCGCTACGGCGGCGATGAGTCGATCGTCGGCAAGTCGATCGAGTTCGGCAACGGCCGCGCCGACATTGTCGGCGTGCTCGCGCCGGGATTCGAACTGCTGTTTCCCCCGGGCACCAACGTCGATCCGCGCCCGGACATCATCGTGGCCAACCGCGTGAACTACGAGACCGGCTCGCGCAACAACGTGTTCCTGCGGGTGGTCGCCAAGCTCAAGCCGGGCGTCAGCTTCGAGCAGGCGCAGTCCGAGCTCGATCGGCTGTCGGCCGATCTGCGTTCGCGATTCCCGATCAAGCAGACCGCCAATTCCAACTTCCGCATCGAGCCGATGCACGTCGACCTGGTGGCCGACGTCAGGCCGCAGCTCGTGGCGTTGATGGGCGCCGTGGTATTCGTGCTGCTGATCGCCTGTGCCAACGTCGCCAACCTGTTGCTGGTGCGCGCCTCGGCGCGCGAACGCGAGCTCGCGGTGCGGGCCGCGGTGGGCGGCAACCGCTGGCGAATTATCCGGCAGTTGGTGTGCGAAAGCGTGGTGCTTGCGGCGGTCGGCGGCGCCACCGGCCTGTTGATCGCGCAGTTCGGCATCGATGCATTGATCCAGCTTTCACCCGAGGGCTTGCCGCGAGCCACCGCGGTCTCACTCGATGGCACCGTGCTCGCGTTCACGGCGGTGGCATCCTTCGCCGCCGCGCTGATCTTTGGATTGCTGCCGGCCTGGCGCGCGTCACGCCCGGATGTGATCGACGTGCTGCGGTCGAGCGGACGCCTGGTCGGAGGAACCTCGGGCCGCTGGCTGCGGGACGGCGCGGTCATCGCCGAAGTCGCGCTGGCATTCGTGCTGCTCGTCGGCTCCGGATTGATGATCCGCACGTTCATTGCCCTGCAGAACGCAAGTCCCGGCTACGACCCGTCGAACGTGATGACGTTCCTGATCCAGAACAATCGCGCGCAGGGCGTGGAAGGCCGCGCAGCGTTTCAGCGGACGATGCGCGAGCGGCTGAAGGCGTTGCCGGGAGTCATTGACGCGACATCGGCGGGCCCGATCCCGCTCGACGGCACCAACTCGCTGGCGCGCTTCGGCCCGCTCGATGCCGCCACCGACCCGTCGAAGTTCCAGCAGGCGATCACCTACTTCGTCCAGCCTGGGTTCTTTGCGTTCTCCAAGACCCCGATCATCGCGGGCCGTGATTTCACGGAAAGCGAGAACCGGCCCGAGGCGCGCGTCATCATCATCGATGAGCTGATCGCCGCCCACCTGTTCCCGAACGGCAACGCCGTGGGCCAGCGGATGCTGGCGCGCGCGATTACGCCCGAGGCGGAGACCTACGAG
>DATMJU010000366.1:0-2509 GCA_035553795.1 Vicinamibacterales bacterium | reverse complement strand
GAGGTGTGCACCGCGGGCACGGTCGCCACGACGGGTAACTCGAACGTCATGAACGGCACCGACGGCAACGTTCGTGACTTCACCGCGAACGGCGTCAACATCAAGGCGTCGGCGTGGGCGCGCTCGAAGAGCAACGGCGCGTGGTCAGCCGCCTACCTCGGCGCGTTCACCCCTGGTCTCGGTGTCACCGACAACTCGGAGGGCGATGGCACCGGCGACAAGCACAAGATCGACAACGTCGACGGCAGCAACAACTACGTGCTGTTCGAGTTCTCGGCGCCGGTCAAGGTCACCAAGGCCTACTTGAGCTACCTCGGTGTCGACGCCGACGCGACGATCTGGATCGGCACGAAGAACGACCCGTACAACAACCACAACACGCTGAGTGATGCGTTCCTCTCCAGCCTCGGCATGACGCAAGGCGTGGATTCGGACAGCAGCACGACTCGCTGGGTCTCGTTCAACGGCGACGAGGTCAGCGGCAACGTGCTGGTGATCGCCGCCCGCCCGAATGGCACGAACGACGCCTTCAAGCTGGGCAAGGTGCAGTTCGAGGACTGCCCGACGACCGGCGGCAATACCAACCACGCGCCGACGATTGACCTGGCCGATCGCAGCAACTACAAGAAGACCGCGGTCAGCGTCCAGGTCAGCGGCAGCGACCAGGATGATGACGCCCTGACCTACACCGCCACCGGCCTGCCCACGGGCACGTCGATGAATGCGGCCGGCCTCATCACCGGAACGCCGACCACCACCGGGACCTACACCGTAACCGTGACCGTGAGCGATCCGTCAAACGCTAGCGATTCGGATACGTTCGTGTGGACGATCCAGAACCACGCGCCGACCATCACGACGCAGAACATCACCGCGACCGTGGGCCAGTCTGGCGCGATGCAGGCGTACGGCTCAGACCTCGACAACGACGCGCTGACCTACACGGTGACCGGCTTGCCCCCGGGTGTCACGATGAACGCGTCGGGCTTGTTCGCCGGCACGCTGACCACGGCCGGTGTCTACACGGTGACGATCACCGTGAGGGACGTCGACAACGCGACCGGGTTCAGCACCTTCACCGTGACAGTGCTCCAGCCGAACCGCGCCCCCATCGCCGTCAACGACTCCGCGAGCACCAAAAAGAACAAGGCGGTGACCGTCAACGTCCTCGCCAATGACAGCGATCCGGACGGCGATGCGCTGACCGTCACTCTCGGCTCGGTGTCAAACGGCACGCTGACGCTGAACGCCGATAAGACCATCAAGTTCACGCCGAAGAGCAACTACAAGGGCGCGGCGTCGTTCACCTACACCATCAGCGATGGCAAGGGTGGCACGGCCACCGCCACCGTGTCGGTGAACGTGACGTAGCAGGCTCGAATCTCATCAACGGCACGCACACGACGGCGGCAAACACCTTGCCGCCGTTGTCACGTACCGCTACACTTCGCTCGATCACGTACACCATGGGGCCGCGAGTCACCGTCATCATCTGCACCCGCGATCGTCCGCAACCGCTCGAGCAGTGCCTCGGCGCTCTGCGCGCCCAGCGGTATCGCAATTTCGACGTGCTCGTGGTCGATAACGGCGCCGGGGACTCGGCCGCGGAGGTCTGCCGTAGCCACGGCGTCGCCTGCATTCGCGAAGCGATTCCCGGGCTGACCCGCGCCCGCAATCTCGGCGCTCGCGCGGCCCGCGGAGAGCTGGTTGCGTATATCGATGATGATGCGATCGCAGAGCCGCAATGGCTTGAGGCTCTCGTTACGGAGTTTCAGGATCCGCGCGTCGGCGCGGTCGCGGGGCGAACTCGCTACATGAAGGCCGCGGGCGATCCGCTGGTCATGAGCGACCAGGACGCCAGGGGCGAAGTCGAGCCCAGGCCCCGTCGCCGGTTCGATCGCGACGTCGATGGATGGTTCGCGCTGGCTTGCTTCGGCGGCATCGGCGACGGCAACACGATGATGTTCCGCCGGGAGCTGCTGACATCAGTGGTGCGGTTTGACGAGCGCATCGGCCGTGGCCGCGCGATTGACAGCGGCGATGAGCATATCGCTTTCATGTCCTTGATCTCGGATGGTTTCCACGTGGTGCACGCCCCAGCGGCGGTGGTCCGGCATCCCGTGCCTTCGGCGATCGACGGGCGGCAGGCGAAGCGATTCCGCGATCTCCGCGGATCGATCGCGTACTTCCTGTTCGTGTGGAGCCAGTTCCCGAACCATCGTGTCGATGTCGTGCGGTTTCTCGCTTCGCGGTTGACGAGGCGAGTCCGATCGAAGCCGGAGCGCCGTGTGGCGCCGCTGACGGTCTCGCAAACTCTGTCTGCAGTGAGCGCAGGCCGACGGTTGTATGCCGATGCGGTGCGCGAATGGGCCGCCGCGCCGTCCAGCGGAGCGCCGATGGCCCGCGTGGTCACCCTGCGCTGACCCGATGGCCATGAGCGGCTATTGGCAGGGCAAGCGAGTGCTGGTGACGGGCGGCGGCCCATTCGCGCACCGCATCGGCATACAAC
>DATMJU010000365.1:0-5607 GCA_035553795.1 Vicinamibacterales bacterium | reverse complement strand
CGCCGTTTGCTGGAGGACCGGGGCCGGCGCGTTCTGCAGCACCAGCATCACCTGGAAGATGGGCGCGTGCCCGAGATTTCTCTCAGGGCGCAGCTCTTCGACGAGCTGTTCGAACGGAACGTCCTGGTGCGCATACGCCGCAAGGGCGGACCGTCGGACACGCCCGAGCAACTCGCGAACTGTCGGATCGCCAGACAGGTCGATGCGGAACGGCAACGTATTGACGAAGAACCCAAGCAGGGACTCGAGCTCCGGCCGCACACGATTGGCGACCGGCGAGCCAATCACGACGTCGGTCGCCCCGGTGTAGCGGTGCAGCAGGATCGCGTAGCCAGCCAGTGCGGTCATAAACAGCGTCGCATCCGCCTGCTTGCCGAGTGCCTCGACCTGCGCCGCGATCCGTTGATCGATCTTGAACGCCTGCACTCGTCCGCGATGGCGCTGCAGCTTCGGGCGCGGGCGATCCGTCGGCAATTCCAGTAGCGCCGGAGCGCCCGCCAGTTCGTTCCGCCAGAACTCACGCTGCGATCCAATCACCGCGTCACCGAGCCACGAACGCTGCCAGGCGGCATAGTCGGCGTATTGAATCGACAGCTCCGGCAATGGCGATGCGGTGCCCTGGTCTGCCGAGGCGTACAGCGTCGACAGTTCGTGGATCAGCACGCCCATCGACCACTCATCCGAAATGATGTGGTGCACCGACAGCAGTAACTGGTGCACCGTGGCGCTGGTCCTGATCAGGATCGCGCGCATCAAGCAGTCGGCCGCCAGGTCGAACGGCCGGGCGACCTCGGACTCCATCCAGCGATCGATCTCGATCTGCTGGCGGCGCTGATCCAACCTTTCCAGGTCGACGTGCCCGATCGCAAAGCGCCCGGGCGGCGTGATGACGACGACCGGATGACCATCACGCTCGACGAAATTGGTGCGCAGTACTTCGTGCCGGCGTACCACCTCCTGGAACGCGGACTGCAGCGCGGCGACGTTCAACGGACCGTCGAAGCGGACCGCACCAAACTGGTTGTAGCTGGTGCCGGCGCCCTCGAGCTGGTCGAGGAACCAGAGTCGCTGCTGCGCGAACGACAGCGGCAATCCATCAACGCCGGCGCGATCGATCGCGCGGATCGGCGGCAGCACCGGGCGATTCGTCGACCGATCCGAGACCAGGCGCGCGGCCAGCTCGCCAAGACGCGGTGCGTCGAACAGCGCCTGGATCGGCAGTTCGATTGCGCACTTTTCCCGGATGCGCGAGATCATCTGCATGGCCAGCAACGAATGGCCACCCAGCTCGAAGAAGTTGTCGCCGAGGCCGACCCTCGGCACGTCGAGAATGTCGCCCCAGATCTCCGCCAACTGGCGCTCGATGTCCGTCACCGGCGCCACATAGCGCTCCTCGTCCAGGACAACGTCGGGCGCGGGCAGCGCGGCCCGGTTGACCTTGCCGTTGGGCGTCAGCGGAAACTGCTCGAGGCACATGAAGCTCGACGGCTGCATGTACGACGGCAGCCTGGACGCGAGCAGCTTGCGCACCTCGGCGATCACCAGGCGATCGCCGGCATTGCGAACCGGATCGTTGGTCAGCTCGCCGAGCGTTCGGCCCGCAGGCTGCAGTTCCTCGATCAACGCGTGGACCTGCGAGGCAGTTCTGCCGTCACCGCGGTGGAACAACGCATCAACCCTGCGGCCAGGCTCGGACGAGGACCAGCGAACCGAGACCGAGTAGCCAAGCGACTCGCCCACCTGCCAGATCTCTTCAGGGTCGATACCGCTCGACAGCGACGCAAGGCGCGACCGCAACTCCGAAACGGCGCCGCCCGCCCGCTCACCCAGCCACTGCAACGTCGCTGCATCAGCCGACAGGCGCCGATTCATCAAGCCGCTGATCAGGATCGTGTCGGCTGACTGCGCGGCGACCAGCGCTCGCAGGGTGTCGCGATCGGCTGCCACGGCCGCGCCGTCCAGGCGAACAACGGCCGGCCGCGCCTCGGACGATGCGGGGCCGACACGCAACACGACGTCATAGCGGAACCGGCTCATCTCGGTGCTTGCCGCGTGACGCTTCACCTGGAACTCAACGCCCGACAGGCGCGGCAGCCGCGCCCGGAGGGCGGCGAAGAACTCCGGCGCGATCAGCAGTTCCTCTTCACGCTCGGCCGTGGCCGATACCCGGCGGCTCAGCTCCTCGCCCGGGCAGTCGTCAGCCGCCTTGAAGAACTCGACGGAAGTGCGGAACAACTGTGCCAGCGGCAGCGATCGAACGTCGCCGAGGAAGATCGCGCCGCCGTCCCGGACGGCGTCCGACGCCGACTCGAGCACATCAACCAGGTAGTCCGCGCTCGGGAAGTACTGGATCACCGAATTGAGGACCACCGCGTCGTAACGGTGCCGATCGCCCGGATCGGACGCATCAGCGTGCGCCTGCCGCAGCGTTACGTTTGTCAGGCCCCGGCGCGCGACCGTATCGCGCAGCCGCGCGACCACCGACTCTGAAATGTCTGCGCCCGTGAACGCTTCCACGTGGGGCGCGACATGATGCAGCACCATGCCGGTGCCGCACCCGATCTCCATGACGCGCCTGGGCGACAGCGCGAGGATGCGCTCGACCGTTTCGTCCAACCACGCCCGCATGTCCGCGGCGGGAATCAACTGGCCGGTGTAGCTGCTGAACCAGCCCGACGTGTCGAAGGTGTCGTCCCGCTCGACCAGCCGGTCATCACCGCTGCGTTCGTAAATGTCGTTCCAGACCGTGCGCCACTTGTCGACCTGTCCGCCGGCGATCGTCCCGCCGGCGGTCGCAACCGCGTTGTCACGCTGGATGTACGCAACCAGCTGCTGCTTGCCGGGCTGATCCTCCCGGCACAACACCACCGAGTGACGCACGGCGGGATGCTCATCAATCACCGCCTCGATCTCGCCAAGCTCGATGCGGAAGCCGCGCAACTTGATCTGATGATCGACGCGGCCGATGAACTCGATTCGGCCATCGGGCCGATACCGGCACAGGTCGCCAGTCTTGTACATGCGCGAGCCCGGCGCCCCGAACGGATTTGGCACGAACACCGCCGCCGTCAGGTCCGGCCGGCGGTTGTAACCACGCGCAAGGCCGTCTCCCGCAATGCACAACTCGCCCGGCACGCCGATCGGTACTGGCTGCAGGTTGGGATCGACGATATAGATCTGGGTGTTGGCGATCGGGCGGCCGATCGGCTCCTTCGCCTCGTGGGCGGATTCCTGCGCCCGGCCGGTCGACTCCGCTGACTCAACCTTGGAGATCGCCGACCAGATCGCCGTCTCCGTGGGGCCATACAGGTTCCACAGCTCGAGGCCCTTCGCGAGGATCTTCGAAGACAGGTCAGCCGACAGCGCTTCGCCACCGCAGAAGCATCGCGTCAACGGTGCGCCCTGCCAGTCAGTGGCCAACAACATCTGCCACGTCGCCGGCGTCGCCTGCATCACGTTCGCACCGGATGCGCGCATTGCGTCGAGCAACTTGAAGCCGTCGGCGGCCGTCTCCTGCGGCACAATCACCACGCGCGCGCCGACCAGCAGCGGCAGATACAGTTCCAGCGCCGAGATATCAAACGAGATCGTCGTCACCGCCAGCAGCACATCGTCTCGATCGAGACCTGGCTCGCGGCGCATCGATTCGAGGAAGTTGACGAGTGCACCGTGCGAGATTTGCACGCCCTTTGGCGTGCCGGTCGAGCCTGACGTGTAAAGCACGTAGGCGAGCTGGTCCGGACTGACGGGTCGCCGGCGCACAGGCGCGGCGGCGGCAATCGCGTCCCAATCACGATCGAGGAACACGCGGATCGCCGGCCCTTCGGGCAACAGCGCCTCCGTCTCGGACGTCGCGAGGATCACTCGCAGGCGCGAGTTGTCCACCATCAAAGCGAGCCGTTCGGTCGGAAACGCCGGATCCAGCGGCACGTAGGCGCCGCCTGATTTCAGGATGCCGAGCAGCCCAACAACCGTGTCGAACGAACGCGGCACGCACAACCCAACCGGCGTCTCCGGTCCCACGCCGATCGACTGCAGGAAACCAGCAAGCTGTGACGCGCGCTGCCCTAGCGTCGCGTAATCCAGCGTCTGTTCGCCGCATTGCAGCGCGACGCGGCCGGGCTCGAGCGCCGCTTGATCTTCGAACAACTCGACGACGGTCTTCCGCACGACAGGGGTAGCCGTGTCGTTCCAATCCGCCAGCAGGTGCGTCCGCTCGCCATCGCTGAGCAAAGGCACACGGGACACCGGCATCGATGCATCCGCCGTGATGCCGTCAAGGACGGATTGATAGTGCGAGACCAGGCCCTCGATCGTCGCGTGATCGAACAGGTCGGTATTGAATTCGAGCTCGCCTTCGATGACGCCGCCCCGCTCTCGCAATTTGAGCGTGAGGTCGAACATCGAGGTACCGGCATCAACCGCGATCTCTTCCAGCTCAACTCCGGGCAGACGAACGTCATCGAGCGGCGCGTTCTGCAGGATGAACATCACCTGGAAGATCGGCGAGAACCCAAGCTGTCTCGATGGCTGCAGTTCCTCGACGAGGCGTTCGAACGGCACGTCCTGGTTGCGGAAGGCGCCAATGGCGGTCTCTTTTACGCGCGCAATCAGGTCGCGCGCCGACGGATCGCCGGACAAGTCCATGCGCATCGCCAGCGTGTTCACGAAGAAGCCGACGAGCGGCTCCAGTTCCTTGCGCACGCGGTTCGCGACCGGCGTGCCGATGACGAATTGGTCCTGCCGGCTGTAGCGCCACATCACCGCGGCAAATGCCGCGCACAGCGTCATGAACAGCGACGCCTCGCTGCGCCGGCTCAGCGCCTTGACCGCCTCCAGGCGATCGCGGTCGATCGTGAACTGGTGGGTGCGGCCCCTGAAGGTCTGCACCGGCGGACGCGGCCGATCGGTCGGCAGTGCCAGCAAGGCGGGCGCCCCGGACAGGTGCTCGCGCCAGAACTGGATCTGCGGGTCGAGCTGCGGACCCGAGAGCCACTCGCGCTGCCAGATCGCGAAGTCGCCGTACTGAATCGGCAGGTCGGGCAACGGGCTGCTCTGCCCTGCAGCCATCGCGCTGTAGAGCGCGAGCATCTCCTTCACGATCACGCCAAGCGACCAGCCGTCCGACACGATGTGATGCATGTTGACGAGCATCACGTGGTCGGTCGCGTCGAACCGGAGGATCGTGATCCGCATCAAGCGATCGCGCGCCAGGTCGAACGGGCGCCGGGCATCCTCGGTGGAACGCCGCGCAATCTCCGCGTCGCGAGCGGCATCGTCAAGGCCCGGAAGATCCACGAGCGTGAAATATCCGGCGGCGTCTGCGTGGACCTCCGCGACCGGCGTGCCTTCAGACTGGCGGATGTTGGTGCGCAGGACCTCGTGGCGCCGGATGATCTCGGTGAGCGCGCGTTCGAGCGTCGCCACGTCCAGGGAGCCGCGCATGCGGAACGCGGTCGGCATGTTGTAGGTCGCGCTCGGACCTTCGAGCTGGTCGAGAAACCACAACCGCTGCTGCGCGAACGACAGGCCCGGCGCCGCGCCAGGCGCACGGCGAGGGATCGCGCCGTCGGCCGGGCGCGCCTTCTCCAGCATTCTCTGCAAAAG
>DATMJU010000364.1:0-9768 GCA_035553795.1 Vicinamibacterales bacterium | reverse complement strand
AGGTGGTGCGCCGCTTCAACAACTTCTATCCGGCCAACCTGGTTGAGCCGCAGCAACTGCTGACGCCGACGTCGCGGCTGCCCGGACTCGACAACCGGAAGATGAGCAAGAGCTACAACAACACGATCGACCTGTCGGACGACGTCAAGACGGTGCAGAACAAGGTCCGGCAGATGTACACGGATCCAAAGCGTGTGCGTGCCGACATTCCCGGCACGGTCGAAGGCAATCCCGTGTTCATGTACCACGACGCCTTCAACCCAAACAAGGAAGAAGTCGAAGACCTGAAGGCGCGCTACCGGACCGGCAAGGTCGGCGACGTCGAGGTCAAGACCAAGCTCGCCGTGGCGATCAACAACATCCTCGACCCCATCCGCGAGCGCCGCGAAAAGGCGCTGGCGCGCCCCGGCTATATCAGGGACGTCCTGATGGACGGCTCGAAGAAGGCGCAGGCCGTGGCCCACCAGACGATGGAGCGCGTGCGCGAGGCCGTGAAGCTGAAGTACTGATGGCCGAAGACCAGGAAAAACCCGCCGCCGACGCGACGTCTGCCGAGCCGACGAACGAAGAAGTCTTCGAGTCGCAGCTCGACTCGATCAGGATCAAGGTCGAGGCCTTCGAGGGCCCGCTCGACCTGCTCGTTCATCTGATCAAGAAGAACCAGATGAACGTGTATGACATCCAGATCTCGGTCATCACGAAGCAGTACCTCGATTACCTCAACTTGATGCAGGAGCTGAACCTCGACGTCGCCAGCGAGTTCCTGGTGATGGCGGCGACGCTCATCCACATCAAGAGCAAGCTGCTGTTGCCGCGTCCGGAAACCGCCGTCGGCGATCCGGAGGAGGCGGAAGATCCGCGCGACGCGCTGGTCCGCCGCCTGCTCGAGCACCAGAAGTTCAAGGCCGCGGCGGAGTTGCTGCACGATCGCGAGACGCTGCGCAACGCGCAGTGGGGCCGCCCCGATTCGCGCATCGAAGAAATTGCCGGCGACGATTACGAGCCGGAAATCGAAGTCGACCTGTTCAGCCTGCTCTCCGCATTCAAGCTGGTGCTGGAGCGGGCGCGCGAACGGCCGCCAGTGCCGCTGCCGCCCGAAGAGACATCGATCGAGACGCGCATCGAGCAGATGCTCGAGCGGTTGTCGGAGACGGAAGCCTGCGGCTTCGAAGACCTGTTCGAGGGCAACTACACGCGCTCGGACATGATCGTCACGTTCCTGGCGATGCTCGAGATGATTCGCCTGAAGTTGATCCGCGTGTTCCAGCAGGGCGGCCAGGGCGCGATTCGCGTCTACAAGCGCGCGCGCCCGACCGACGCGCCACACCCGATTCACGACCCCGAGGACGAGTACAAGGCGCACCATCCGGAGCCGGCCGCGCCCGCCCCGGGACCTGAGGACGAGAGCAATGGCCAAAAAGAATAAGGCGCCTGACGAAGTACCAGAGGTGAGTGAAGAGGTCGTCGAGGTCGAGGCCGTCGAGGTAGAGGCTGAATCGGTCGAAGTTGTGGACGCCGTCGAGGCTGCTGTGGAGACGGATGGCGAGTCCGCCCCGGCACCGGCCGAGGCCTCCGAGTCACCCGAGGACCCCGCCGAGGCTGAAGATGCGAAGCCTCGAATGGAGCTGGCGCAGTTGAAGGCCGTGATCGAGGCGCTCATGTTTGCGTCGCCCGATCCGCTGACGCCGCGCATGCTGTTCAAGCTGCTGAACGACGAGCCCAAAGAGGACGTCAAGGCGGCGCTCGAAGCCTTGAAGGCCGACTACGCCGAGCGTGGTGGCATGCACATCGCCGAAGTGGCGGGTGGCATGCAGATCACCACGCGGCCCGAATACCACGAGTGGGTGCGCCGCCTGTTCCACGAGCGCTCCGCGAACAAGCTGTCGGTCGCGTCGCTCGAAACGTTGTCGGTGATTGCCTACAAGCAGCCGGTCACGGCCGCGGAGATCGGCGAGATTCGCAGCGTCAACACCTCAGGCGTCTTGTCCACGTTGCTCGAGCGTCACCTGATCAAGATCGTCGGCCGGAAGAACGTGATCGGCCGTCCCTTCCTCTACGGCACGACGAAGGAGTTCCTGATTCGCTTCGGTCTCAACGATCTCAGCGACCTGCCGAAGATCGAAGACATGGCGCAGCAGCTTGGCTTCGAGCCGCCGCCGGTGCTGATGGAGCGCCCGGTCCCCGAGGAGATGTTGCCGCTCGAAGAAGGCGATGTGCCGGACGATCAGCCGGAGTAAATCACAGCAACAGTGCGTCCACGCGATGCGCGTGGACGAACTGCTCCCGCTGCGACCACTTGAAGATCGTGAAGCGTCCATCCTGCGACGCCACGAGCGCCATCGAATCCCGCTGATCGTGAACGAATTGCGCCGCTGACAGGTGCCGCGTGCCGCCAAGCTGGGCGGGCGTCGCGCGCGTCGGCGCGCTGCCTTCCACCGGCTCGGTCACGTTGACCTGCTCGACGGGCGTGCTGCCGCGGCGCCGCGCGATCTTCGCGCCGAACGCGAGCAGGTCGTAACTGTCGTTGATCACCGTCGCGCCGTCCACCGCCGTCAGTCCTGCGATCGCATCGACCGCGCGCTTCAAATCGTCCGGATCCGCATTGGCCTGCTTGAGCAGGGCGGCGAGTTCGGAGTACGGAGGGTCGACCGCATAGAGGATGGGCGAGACGATCGATTCGCGCCAGCCGTCGCTCCCTGAAGGAACCACCAGCAGCGCGCCGCCGCGGCCGTGCTGCCGCATCGACGCCGCCAGTTGGATTAGCACCGTCGTCACGCCGGAAGCAGAGCGCTGATCGATCGCGCCGGCAAGCGACGACACGATGCCGGGACAGTCCGGAATGACTCGGCTCACGCCTTCGTCCACGATCTTGATCTGATCGCCTTCCAGCACCGCGACGTTGACGAACTTCCCGAACGGCTCGGAGCGATGCTTCACGACGATCAGTCCCGACGCGACCACTTCGACCACGAGGCAGAACGCCGGCACCTCTCGCGTGGTGCCCCACACGTAATACCCGTCGTCATTGCGCCACACGCCAAGGTGAATACCTGGGCGTTCGACCGCCGGCGCCACCTTCGACAGAATCTTCGGCAGCAGCGGCAACTGCGCGGCGAACAGCAGCGGATGGCGCGCTTCGTCCGGCGGGAGGAAGGCGAGCGAGATCTTCGGCGTCTGGCCTTCCTCGCGCCTCAGGCTGGCCCAGAACGCGGCGTCGATGATCGAGGCGACCGCGTCTGGCGGCGGTGCGTCGGCGAGCCCGTTCGTGCCGCGGCTGCGGGCCGCGTCGATGTGACGCGCGAAGTGGATCTGCACCGCGTCGGAAACTTGCTGTGCCGCGGGGTATGTGGCCTGGGTCATCAATTCTTTGATGCTGATAATGTTGTCCCGGCGCTTACAATTTTGTCAGCGCCGGTCCTCCGCAAATTCGAATTCTGGCCCATTTTCCGCTGGCAGTAATCGTGCACCGCGGCGGTTAGACATGGGCATTACCCTCAGCAAGTATGCACGCTATGCCGTCACCGCCGTCTGGGTGATTGCAGGCGGCTACCTGGCGGGCAACACGGTCGCTGAAGCCCGCAAGGCCTGGATGGTCGTGCCGCGGCCCCCCGAGGTGTTCAGGGAAGTCATCGTCCGCAACTCCAAGGATGATGAGGGCCGCAAGGCATCCTTCCGCATCATGCTGTTCAGCGACGAGTTCCGCTGGCGCATCAACTCATTCGACCAGCTCGAGCAGGGCGGCCGGCGCCCGCAGTTCACGCCCGAGATGAAGGCGGTGCTCAATAGCGCCAAGGAGATCATCACGGTCGGCGCCAGCTCTGAGGAAATTCCCTCCGGCGTCGGGTTCCCGGAAGGGCGCCAGCGTGAAGAGAAGCGCGCGGCGCGCCGCGCGGAAAAGATCGCGGTGTGGGTCCGCGAAGCCATCAATCGCCCCATCCCGGTGCGGAAGTTGAACGTCGGCCATCACATCTCGACGTCCGGCACGGACGACACATCCGAACAGCGCCGCGTGGTCATCATTCTCGTCCTCGACCAGGACGAGGACGTCAACATCGATCAAGCGTTGCGCGCGGCCATGGCAGGCGAGAGCGTTCGCGCTCCTGTCTTCGAGGCGCTGTTGACCAAGTACTCGCTCGGAAACGCTACTTCGTTCACCTGGGTGCCCTGACATGTTGATCAACGACCTGGTTGGTTTGCTGATGCAGGTACCGCCGAAGCTGGCCGGCGCGTGGGGCGCGTGGTTTGCGGTCGGCCTGGTGCTGTCGATCTGGCAGCGCAAGGAGCGCGCGCGGCTGATCGTGCATGGACCGTCGCCGAGGCAGAAGTCCGGCGTGCGTCCGCCATCCGGCGTGCGCGCACCGAAGCCGGTGCGGGCCGCCGTTACGCCTTCGTCCGGTGATGCATTCGGTGAACTGGAAGCGCTGTTAGAGCCGGCATCGTCGGGCCTGCATCGCCGGCCGGGAGACGATCATCGGTCGCCCGCGCTCGCCGCGCCGCAAAGCCTGCCCTGATAAAAGCGGCGCGCTTCCGCTACAGCGACGACAGCAATTTCTCAACCACCGCGGGATCCGCGGGCTTGACCAGGTGATGGTTGAAGCCCGCGTCCTTTGATCGCCGCCGGTCTTCGCTCTGTCCCCATCCCGTCAGCGCCACGAGCACCATGTTCTTGCCCCAGGGTTGCTGCCGGATGATCTTGGCGGTCTCGTGACCGTCAAGCGTCGGCATGCCGATGTCGAGGAACACCACTTCGGGCTTGAACACCTCGGCCTGCTGCAACGCCTCGTGTCCGTCGTTGGCCATGCGCGTCTCGTGACCGCTGATCGACAGCAGCGCAGCGAGTGATTCGGCGGCGTCCGCGTTGTCATCCACCACGAGCACGCGCCGCCGCGCGGGGCCGCCGCTGGAGGTCCTCTCAACGATCGGCGACGAGGGCCGCGCCTCGGCCATCGCGGGCAATCGCACGATGAACTCGCTGCCGAGTCCAAGGCCGGCGCTGTGCGCGGACACGCTGCCTCCATGCAACTCGACGATGCGTTTGACCAGGGAGAGGCCGATGCCCAGGCCGCCGCGCGAGCGCCCGCCCGTGCCATCGGCCTGCCGGAACATCTCGAAGACGCGCGGCAACATCTCGGGATGAATGCCCATGCCGGCGTCGCGCACCGTGATGACGGCATCATTGCCGTCCCTGCCGAAACTCAGCGTGATCGGCTGGCCCGGCTCGCTGTACTTCGCGCTGTTGTTCAACAGGTTGGCAAAGACCTGCGCCAGCCGCGTGCGATCGGCGTTGACGAAGACCGGCGTCTCTGGCGCCTGCAGCGTGAATCGTTCGGCGAGAGAGGGGCCGCTGGTTTCGATCGCGTCGTTAATGGCGGTGGCGAGGTCAATGGGCTCGCGGCGGATTTCGACCTTGCCGGTCGTAATGCGCGCGACATCGAGCAGGTCGTCCACGAGGCGAACCATCTGGCCGACCTGCCGCTCCATGATCTCGAGCGCGGTGGCGGTTTGCGCGGGCGCCTTGGCGGTGCGCAAGATGTGGAGGCCCGAGCTGATCGGCGCCAGCGGGTTGCGCAGTTCATGCGCCAGCGTGGCCAGGAATTCATCCTTGCGGCGATCCGCTTCCCGCAGCGCTTCGACCGCGCGATGGCGCTCGGTGACGTCGATGGCAATGCCGTAGAGCATCGCCGGGGTGCCGTCAGCGTTGTACTGCGCGTGTCCTCGCGACTCCATCCATCGCCACTCGCCGGTGGCCATGTGCTGGAACTCGATCTCCAGCACGTAATCACGCCGCTCGCGAAGCGCCGTCTCGATTACGGTCGCCATGCGCGCGCGATCCTCAGGTTTCACCTGTGCGAACAGCCGGCCGCGGTCGTAATTGGTGTCATCGGGCGACATGCCGATGAGTTCGGCCAGCTCTCGACTCCACCACACCGTGTCGAGCACGAGATCGCGCGACCAGGCGCCCATTCGCCCGGTGCGCATGGCCAGCTGCAGGACATCGCGGCTTTCGCGCAGCCGGGCCGCCGCGCGGGCGCTTTCAACGGCGAACAACGTGCGCTCGGCGACCTGCTCGAGCAGGCCGGGGGCGTCGGCCGCCCAGCGACGCACCTTGCTGTCGCACATGACGAGGATCCCGATCAGCCGCCCGCCCCGCACCAGCGGAACGCACACCAGCGACACTATCGCCATGCGGGCATACGTCGCGCGCGCGCTGGCATGGTCCGTCAACGGATCGCTGTTGACGTCCTCGATCACCACGGTGCGCCCGGCTTTCAACTCGCCGACCATCAGCGGCCCGAAGGTGTCGAGCGGATAGCGCCCGGCCACCGTCGGCAGGTTGTTGGTGTAGCCCTGCGTGATGGTGATGTGCTGCTGGTCGGCATCGACCTCGCCGTACGCGCATCGCGTGACGTCGAAATGCAGCCCGACGCGCGTGACGATCTCGCGCATCACGAGCGCCGGATCGTCGAGGCCGCGGGTCGCGTCATGCACGCCGACCAGCAGCCGCTGCGCCTCGGTGTTCCGGAGCAGCGCGTCTTCCCAGGCCTTGCGGTCGCTGATGTCGCGAGCGGTTTTCGACGCGCCGATGATGCGCCCGTGGCGATCGTGCACCGGTGAAATGGTCACCGACAGGTGCACTCTCGATCCGTCTTTGCGCACACGCTCGACGTCGATGTTCTCGATGCGCTGACCGCTGCGCAGCCGATCGAGGATGTCGCGCTCCTGATCGCGCCACTCGGGCGGAATGATGAGATGAATCGGCTGGCCGATCGCCTCCTCCGCCGTCCACCCGAGCATGCGCTCCGCGCCTTTGTTCCAGGACGTGATGATGCCATCCAGCGTCTTGCTGATGATGGCGTCGGAGGATGAGGCGACGATCGCGGCGAGCAACGACTGCGCCTCGACCTTGTTCTCGAGGACGAGGTTGGTGCTGGAGAGTTCCTCGTGCCGCTTCTCGAGCTCGCGTTGCGCGCCGCGCATCCGGTGGCCGAGGATGACGATCGGCACGGTCGCCACCAGGTAGGTGACGAAGCCAATCATCTCGTTGACGGTCATCCCGCCGAAATAATTCAGCCCCCCACGGAATACGAAGCCCGATGCCGCCCAGCCGGCGACGGCCGTCACCAGGGCAGGGCCACTCCCCGCGCGCCACACCACGAACGCGACCGCCGTGAAGATGGTGGCGAGAGGGAAGGTGGTGCCTAGCCATGGCGTGAGGGCGATGCGAGCCGCAATGGCCGCCGCGATCGCGGCGATGGCAATGCCGTATCGCGCGAGCGCCGATGAGGGGGAACCGCGCACTGCGAAAATTCTAGAACAGAAAGCGCAAGCGAAGGGGTCTGTTTGGAGGCGTCGCTTAAGGGCCGAGCTGGGTTTCTCGACGCGCCGCTAGACGGCGGTCTTCAGGCGCTTCACTTCGGCAGGTGTAAGATCGCGCCACTGTCCAGGTTTGAGCCTCCCCAGCGATATCGGACCCATTTGCACCCGGCGCAAATCGCGCACCGGCAGTCCCACGGCGCTGCACATCCGGCGAATCTGCCGGTTCTTCCCCTCGCGGATGGTCATCGTCAGCTTGGTTGTTGGTTTGGCGCCCTTGACGGTGGTGGCCACGTGCACGTCAGCGGGTGAGGTGCGGCCGCCTTCGATGTACACGCCCTTCCGCAGCTTCTCGAGCGCCCGCGCATCCGGCGTGCCGAGCACGATCACTTCATAGACCTTGTCCACTTCGTGTCGCGGATGCATCAGGCGCGCGGCCAGCTCGCCGTCGGTCATCATCAGCAGCAGTCCTTCGGTGTCGTAGTCGAGCCGGCCGACCGGATAGATGTAATCGCCCTCGCCAATCAGATCCATCACCGTCCTCCGGCCCTCTGGATCCTTGCGCGTCGTCACATAGCCCTTCGGCTTGTAGACCACGATGTAGCGATGCACGATGTCGGTCTTGAGGCGGCGGCCGTCCACCTTGATGGCGTCCTTCGCAGGGTCGGCCTTGGTGCCGAGCTCGAGCACGGTGACGCCGTTCACCATCACGCGCCCCTCGAGAATCATCTGCTCGGACGCGCGCCGCGAGGCGACGCCGGCGGCTGAAAGAATTTTTTGAAGTCTGACCTGCATTACTGCGCCATCATTTCTTTCCAGAAGCTTGCCAGCCGCCATACCTCGGTGGAGGTCGCGGTGCGATTGACTTCTGCGTGAGTGATCAAGCCGCTGAGCAAGCCGGTGACGCTGGCCTTGCCCTTGAGATGCTCGGCGAGCAGCACGGTCTCCACCGACGGAATGACGTTGTCGTCGACACCGTGCAACAGGAAGATCGGCGCGAGCGGCGTCGCCGCACGCTCTGGCGACAGGTGCGGCATGCCGGGATGATCCTTGAGGCCGTCGGCCACCGGCAGCAGCACCGGACCGAGCTTGTCCACCGCGCGATCGTTCACGTACTGCATGTAGGTGCGGGACGGCTCGGCGAGTGTTTCCTGGTAGCGCTTCATCTCCTCGAACACCGGGACCGCCTTTTCGGGATGGGTGACGGCGAGCGAGGAGGCGAGCAGGAATCCGTCGATGCCCTTCGCCAGCGGCCCGACTTGATCCGCGGGCACGACGCGATCGGCGAGGTTGAGCAGCACGACCGCCAGACCGTAGTCGTGCGGCGGGTGCACGCCGACATGATCGGCTCCCGAGACCGTCGAACTGCGCTTGGCGCCTTCCAGATCCCCGAGCACCTCGCCGGAAGTCAGGTAGTGCATCGCGCGCGACAGATCGCCGTGGCCGCCGAACGACATCACGAACGCCACGCGATCGCGAATCGACTCGCGCCCGGACGCCACGATCGACAGGCCGCCGGAGAAGCTGATGCCGACGATGCCGATCTTGCCGTCGGTCTTGAACTGCGCCTGCTCGCTGGTCCAGCGGACCGCGTCCTCGATCACGTCGGTGACCGCGGGCGTAATCTTGAAACGCTGGAGGTCTGGAGCCGCTACCGTCAGCACGCCGAACCCGGTCGCAGCCAGGTCTTCAGCCAGGCCGACCAGGCGCGACTCGTTGATGCCATCGCGATGCACGCCTGGGATCAGGACGACAGTACGGCGGGTCTGCCGGGCCGGGCGGAAGAACCGCGCCGGCACGTTGCCCGAGCGCGTCGGCACGGTGATCTCAGCATCGCGCGTGAATGGCGAAGAGCGCCACGCCGCCACCGTGGCAGGGGTGCCGGGCAGATCGGCGGCGCGGATGATGAAGCCCAGTGCGTCGAGGTAGGGAAGCGCGATGAAGTAGAAAAGGCCGGCGAGCAGGACCAGGAAGATCGCCGCTCTGCTGCGACGCGTCAGAGGCACGCTCGGATGGTACACTGAACCTCTTGTGAAGCGGTTGGTCATTGCCATTGATGGGCCCTCCGGGGCAGGGAAAGGGACGCTCTCTCGGTCGATCTCGGAGCGCCTTGGCTACAGGCACGTGGACACCGGCGCGATGTACCGCGCGGTCGGCTGGAAGGCCCTCGAGGAGGGCGTGCCGCTCGATGACGAGGCGCAGGTCGCAGCGCTCGCCGAGCGGGCCCGGTATGAGCAGTCGGACGGCAAGATCACGATTGATGGCCACGATGTGACGCGCGCCATCCGGACACCGGAGATGGACAAGGCCGCCGCGTCGGTCGCCCGTCTGCCGCGCGTCCGCGAAGTGCTCGTGGCGCAACAACGCGCCATGGGAGCCGGCGGCGGCGTCGTCATGGAAGGGCGCGACATCGGCACCGTCGTGTTCCCGGCTGCCGATCTCAAGATCTACATC
>DATMJU010000363.1:0-4761 GCA_035553795.1 Vicinamibacterales bacterium | reverse complement strand
CGGAATCACCAGCGGCACGACGGCAATGAAGCCAAGAGTCACCTGCTCGCCAGCCAGCATGTTCGCGAAAAGACGAATCGTAAGCGAAACCGGGCGAATGAAGTGGCTGATGATTTCCAGTACGAACATTGCCGGGAACAGCCACCAGATCGGTCCGCCGAAATGCTTCAGATAACTCACCGGGCCCTGCGTCTTGAAGCCCCAGAAGTTGTAGTAGAGGAACGTCGCAATCGCACAGCCGGCCGGAACCATCGCGAACATCGTCGGCGATTCGAACGCCGGAATGATGCCGATCAGGTTCATGAGAAGCAGGTAGACGAACACCGTGACCAGATACGGCACGTACTTCTTGCTGTCGTGGCCGATGACGTCGTGCGCCTGTTGCTTCCAGAAGCTGTAGAGGCCCTCGAACATCAGTTGCAGGGTGCCCGGCTTGTCGGTCGACAAGCGAGTGCGCAGGACCGCCGTTGTGATGATCAGTAGCAGGGCGACAAACAGTTGCGTCGCCATCCAGTCCGCCCAGGGATGCTGGGGGTCGTGGGCGTGACGGCCAACAAGTTCGAGCGCAGCGTTGGCCGGAGCAGCCAGGTACTGGTTCAGGAGCGCCGTGAACCAGCTCTCATGATGGTGAGCTTCCATGAAAATCGGTTGGAACGAGGGCGACGGCCGGGGTCCGCAATCCGCAGGCGAGAGCCGCCCCGTGGACCTCGTAAACGTCTAGATTAGCACACGAACCGGCTATTTTTCTTCATCCGGCGGTGCGATGTGGAGGGCTTCTTCGGACTCCTCATTGCTCGCTTCCCGGCGATCGAGCAGCACGTTCGCCGACACGGCGGCCACCGGCGTCAACAAGCCGCAGGCGAGGACCGCGCGATCGATCTCGTAGCGCTCCAGCACCAGGTAGAGAACCCAGCCGGCAATGAGTAAACGCACCGTGATGAGTATTGAGCCGAGCGGGCTCGGCTTTGCACCGCCCATCGCGGTCGTCACTCGCGACAACAGCCAGAAGCTCGCCGCCGAAACCAACGCGCCCGCTGAGAACGACACCGCGCCAGTCCGGCCCGCGGCGAACCACGCGACGGCGAGCCCAGCGGCGATAATCGCGGCCAGCAGAAGGAAGACCCGTTGGACGAAGACCCGGTGCAGCACGGCGAAACAGATCATAGCGCGCTGGTGAGAACGCGTGCCCGCCGATTGAGTAGCCTGAGGACGTATGGATCGCCGAGCATTCGTTCTCTCTCTTGCCGCTGCCGGCGCCGCTCACGCACAAACGAAGCGGCGCATGCTGATCGACGCCGACACGGCCAACGAAATCGACGATCTCTTCGCGATCGTGCGGGCGTTGCGCGAGCCGTCGTTTGAGATTGCCGCGCTGAGTTCGGCGCAATGGCACAACCGCATCTCGCCCGAGAACACCGTGGAACTCAGTCAGCGGATGAATGAGGACCTGCTCCGCCTCGCGGCACGGCAGGACATTCCGGCGCCGATGGGCGCCGAGATGATCATGGGCAAGCCGTGGGGCGGCGATGAGCCACGGGACTCGCCTGCTGCTCGCATGATCATTGCCGAGGCGATGGCCACGCGCACGGGCCGCCTGCCCGTTGTTTCCATTGGCGCGACCACGAACGTCGCGTCGGCGCTCAAGATGAAGCCCGAAATTCGCGACCGCATCTCCTGCTACCTGATGGGTGGCCACTACGAGGCGTCCACCGGTGTTTGGAATAAAGACGAGTTCAACGTCCGCAACGACCTGAACGCCTTCAACTATCTGCTCAATCTCGACGGCCTGGATTTGCACATCATGCCCGCTACGACGTGCCGCCATCTCGTCTTTGAGCGCGAGGCGGCGATGAAGCGCCTGAACGCGGGCGGGCCACTGGCCGGCTATCTCGCCGCGCGCTGGATCGCGCATGCGCCGGAGTCGACGAAATGGATCATGTGGGACCTGGCGCTCATCGAGGCGATCGCGAAGCCGGAGCTTGCGGAGGAATCGAAGTGCAAGACGCCGCCGGAGAATCAGCAGCGCGAGGTTTGGGTCTACACGTCGATCGACGCTCGCGCCATGGAAGCCGACTTCTGGCGTGCCGCTGGATGGTGAGTTAGACTCAACCGCTTGCGATAGAATCCCGATGCTGTGCAACGACGTCATGCGCTTCGCGCTCTAACGGGCTTCTTCGCCGCCTCGCCGCTAGTGCGCGCCCAAGACTCGACGCGGCGGTCCCGTCTGCCCGCCGGTTACTACACCGATCCTCTCTATGAGTGCGTTCGCGTGATGGACTTCGCCGACAAGGCGAAGGCAAAGCTCGATCCGGTCGCGTGGGACTACCTGGAGCAGGGTTCCGAGGACGAGGTCTCGTTGCGCGACAGCCGTGAGGCGTTCAACAAGGTCATCTTGCGTCCGCGCGCCCTCGTCGACGTGCAGACCATCGACACGTCGCTGGAGTTGTACGGGCAGAAGCTCGCCTATCCGATCCTGCTCGATCCGGCGGGCGGCAAGAATTGCTTTCATCCCGACGGCGAAATGGTGGTTGCGCGCGCGGCGAAAGCGGCGAAGGCGCTCCACATCACCAACGGCGGCATGACGAAGCTGCCGGAGGCTCAGCGTCCGCAGTGGTGGCAATTGAACACGGGCGGAGCGCTGGAAGGTACGCAGCTGATGAAAGATTTTCTGCGCCCGCTTGAGAATGAGGGCTGCACTGGCATCTGCATCACGGTCGACATCATGTATGTCTCGCACCGCGATCGCAATATTCGCAATCGATTCGAGCGTTCCTGGTGCGAGACGGGCTTGCCACCGCGCGACGCGGCCGGACGATTGCCGCAGGCCGTCAACCCGGAGCGTGTTGCGATCTTCCCGACGCGCCGCTCGCCCACGCCGACCTGGGAGAGCCTCGCCGAGTTCTGTTCGCTCACGAAGCTGCCGGTCGTCATCAAGGGCATTCTGACAGCCGAAGATGCGGATCGCTGTGTGAAAGCCGGAGCGAAAGGCGTCATCGTTTCGAGCCACGGCGCGCGACAACTGGATCACGTGGGCGGCACGCTCGAAGCGTTGCCGGAAGTGGTGAAGGCGGTGAACCGTCGCATCCCCGTCTTGATCGACGGCGGCTTCCGTCGCGGCACCGATGTCTTGAAGGCTCTCGGGCTCGGTGCGACGGCGGTCTGCGTGGCGCGGCCCTATCTTTATGGGCTCGCCTCGTTCGGACAGCGCGGCGTGGAGCGCGTGATGGAACTGCTGCACACGGAGCTTGCGCTCGACATGGGGCTTGCGGGTGTCCCCAATCTGGCGGCGGTGGATTCGTCTTTAGTTCGAATTCGCGGAGGTGCATTTTAATGACTCGAAGGACTTTGATGGGTTCGCTGGCCGCCGCCTCGGCGGTGCGGGCCGGCGCTCGCGGCTACAAGGTGGAACTGCTGTTCAAGACGCCCGAGGGCCATCCGAATGCCATGGAATCGACGCCCGATGGCTTGTGGATCGCCGAACAGCAGTCCGACCGCGCGTACCTGCTCGATTGGAAGAGCGGCAAGGTCTTGCGCAAGCTCGAGACCGAGTCGCACAACACATCAGGCATTGCCTACGGCGGTGGTTACCTTTGGATGGGCGCGAATGGCAAGAGCCTGTTTCGCCCGTGGCGCACGACCGACAAAGAGGGCGGCGAGATCATCCAGTGCGATCCGAAGACCGGCAAGACGATCGAGCGCCGTCCGATTCCCGATGGCGGTGGCGTCCACGGCGTCGTTTGGCATGAAAACACTTTGTGGATGACTTGTTTCAAGTGGAAGACCCTGGCACAAGTCGATCCAAAGACCTGGAAGGTGTTGCATCAGATTCCGGTCAACTACGGACGCGCTCACGGCCTTGCCATCGACGGCGATGCGATCTGGTGCGTGTTCTCGACGGACTACCTGATTCAGAAGCTGTCGCGCAAGGATGGCAAGGTGCTCGACGAGATTCAGCTCGACAAGGCGAAGGACCCGGACCCGCACGGCATGGACATTTATCAGGGCCATCTGCACTACTGTGATGCGGGCATGCAACATCCCGATCCGAAGCTGATCGAGACCAAGACCTCGGGCTACATTTGCCGAATCGTGCGAGCCTGAGGGCTCGCGCCGCATCGTACGCTCATAAGAGCGTCATGAAATACGTTCTGGCTCTGGATCAAGGGACCACGAGTTCCCGCGCTATCGTCTTCGATCGCGAGGGCGCGATTCGCGCTGTTGCGCAGAAAGAGTTTCGGCAGATCTTCCCGCAGCCCGGCTGGGTGGAGCACGACCCGCAGGAAATCTGGACCTCGCAATTGAGCGTCGCCGTCGAAGCGCTGGCGAAGCTCAACGCGACGCCGCGCGATATCGCCGCCGTTGGCATTACGAATCAGCGCGAAACGACGGTTGTCTGGGACCGCAATACGGGCGAGCCCGTCATGAACGCGATCGTCTGGCAGGACCGCCGCACGAACACCGTGTTTGACGAGTCGACGGCTGCCATGATTACGCACAAGACCGGCCTGATCCCCGATCCCTATTTCTCGGCCTCGAAGCTGGCGTGGATTCTCGAACGCCACGCAGGCCGCGACCTGATGTTCGGCACCATCGACACGTGGCTCGTCTACAAGCTCACGGGCGGCAAGCTGCACCTGACGGACGCGAGCAACGCGTCGCGCACGATGCTCTACGACATTCATGGCGGCGCATGGGACGACGAGCTGTGCCGCGTTTTCAATGTCCCCTCCAGCGTGCTGCCCGTGGTCGCCTCGTCAAGCG
>DATMJU010000362.1:0-3669 GCA_035553795.1 Vicinamibacterales bacterium | reverse complement strand
GGTTGAAACAGCGCAGGAATTTCGAGACGGTACGCCGAAGCCGCTGTCGGCGTCGTTCGCGAGCTGGCTGACCCGCGCCTTGCAGTTCGAGGTGCGCAATGCGTTCCACGCGCCGTCGGACGCGCAGCTTGCGTTCGAATCGGTGCTCGCCAGCGACCGGTCCTACGTCACGTCTTCGGCGAAGCTCGAAGCCTGGGCCGCCGACATCGGCGGCCGCATCGACGAGAAGCGGCGGCCCAAGCCCGATCCTGAAGTGCTGCGGCAACAGGAGCTCGAGCGCGAACAGGAACTCGAACGGCAGCGCGAAGAGGAACGCCAGCGCGAGCTCGAACGGCAGCGTGAAGTGGAGCGTGAGCAAGAGCGCGAACGGGAGCTGGTGCGCCTCCGCGAGCTTGAACGGCAGCGCGCTGAAGAACTGGAACGGCTGCGCGAGCAGGAGCGGCAGCGCGCGCTTGAAGTCGAGCGGCTTCGCGAACAGGAGCGAGAGCGCGAAGAGCAGCGCGAGCGTGAACGCGAGCAGGGGCGTCAGCGCGAACAGGAACGGGAACGCGAGCTCGCGCGGGCGCTGGAGCAGGCCAGCGCCGTTCCGGCTCCGGTGGTCGAGGAAGCCGCTGAGCCGCGTCCGGAACACATCGTTGCAGCGCCTGTGCCGTCCCCCCAGGCGGAACCCACGCCGGCGCCGTTTGAATCCGAAGCCGTGGCCCCCGCCGCTTCGTCGCGCAGCCCCCTCATGATGGGGCTGGGCGGTCTCGTCCTGTTGCTGCTGCTGGTCGTGGGTTGGCTTGCGACCCGTGACACCAGCGGCGGCATGCGCGAGGGTGAAGGAGAACTCGCCGTGCAGTCGCGTCCTCAAGGCGCGCGCGTGGTGGTTGATGGGCAGGAGCGCGGCGTCACGCCGCTCACCCTGCGGCTGAACTCAGGCGCGCATGTGCTCGAAGTGCAGGTCGGCAAGTCCGAGCCGCGCGTGATTCCGCTGACGATCCAGGCCGGCGTGCAGACCTCGCAGTACATCGAGCTGCAAGGGGTGACCGCGACCGGGATCCTCGAGATCCGCAGCCAGCCCTCGGGCGCGCGCGTCACCATTGATGGTCAGCCGCGAGGGACGACACCGGCGACGGTGAGAGACCTTTCGGCGGGCCAGCACACTGTTGTAGTCGAGGCGGGCGGCCGAAAAGCCACCCAGACCGTGAAGATCGAAGCGGGAAGTACCGCGCAATTGGTGGTACCGCTGCCGCGCCGATGATACGTTTTGCATCCTTTTTCAACGCGGCTTTTGTTAGGATTTACCAACTTTTCATGCGCAAGTCTCTCGTCATTCCGGCCATCGGCCTGCTCGGGGTCTGCCTGTCATCAGCGTTCTGGCTGGTGTCGGCCGCCGATCCCGCTGAAACCGTGCGCGCCAATGACGTCGCGCTCGAAAAAGATTCCGACTATCTGACCGGCTACATCCCGGCCCGCACCACCATCGCCCACCTGTTCGGGAACCACATGGTGGAGAACGCCGACACGCCGGTGCTGGTCTCGTCGATCGCATCGGCGATGGACGTGCGACGGCTGCGCGCCGGCCAGCCGTACGCGATCGACCGGCTGCTTGACGGCCGCGTGCGGCGATTTGAGTACGAGATCGACGCCGATAAGCGCCTGACCGTGTCGCGCGCGTCATTCGAGGGCCCGCCGCGCTTCATTGCCACCGTCGAGCGCATTCCCAAGCAGACCACCGTGGTCGCAATCGAGGGGAGCATCAATCGCGAAACCAACTCGCTGTCGGCGGCGATCGACAAGGCCGGTGAGCGCATCGATCTCGCGCTCGGAATGGCGGACGTGTTCTCGGGCGAGATTGATTTCAACTCCGACCTGCAGCCCGGCGATAACTTCCGCGTGCTGGTCGAGCGCCACACGCGAGAAGGCAAGCTGTCCGGCTACGGCGCGATCCTCGCGGCCGAGTTCGTCAACGACAACCGCACGCTGAAAGCGATTCGCTTCACACCCGAAGGCGGCTCGCCGGGCTACTACGACGAGCAGGGCCGCTCACTAAAACGCTTCTTCCTGAAGTCGCCGCTCAAATTCGAACCGCGCATCACTTCGCGATTCTCCACCTCGCGCAAGCATCCGATCCTCGGCTACGCGCGCGCTCACAACGGTGTCGATTACTACGCGCCGGCCGGTGCTCCCGTGGGATCGGTCGCGCCAGGCGTGGTGACGATGGCCGGCTGGACGAACGGCGGCGGGCGAACCGTCAAGGTCCGCCATCCGAACGGCTACGAGACCGAATACCTGCACCTCTCAGCGATTTCGGTCCGCGCCGGTGAGCGGATCGGGCAAGGGGACCTGGTTGGCCGCGTCGGCAAGACCGGGCTCGCCACCGGGGTGCACCTCCACTACGGCCTCAAGAAGAACGGCGCCTACGTGAACCCCGTGATTGAGCATCGCAATATGCCCCCAGGGGATCCAGTGGCGCCGTCACTGATCAATGCGTTCGCGAGCGACCGCGACCGCTATTTCTCGCTACTCTTCAAGCCGACCGCTTCGCGCGCGGCCGACAATAACTAACGCCAGGTATAGCCGACGCCGAATTTGAACTCCGGCGAATCGATCGCGCCGAGCTTGAATTCGAAGAAGAACCCGCGCGACGCCTCGACGCCGATCAAAGCGTTGAAGCCGGCGTCGGTCTCCGCATCGTTATCCCCTGGGCCATCCACCATGTAGACGTTCAACGCCGGCCCCGCGCCGACGTAGAGGTTCCATGGACGGCGCGACGTGAACTTGTAGACGAACTCCATGTTGGCCGCGATCAACGTCAGGTCGTCCCCGAAGCCGACTTCAACGTTCGGACGGAAGTGCAGCTTGTCGACGAGCGGCGAGGTTTCGAGATGCCCGCCGAAGTAGAACTGATCGGGATCAATCGAAAGGCCTCCGCGAATTCCAGGATCCTGCGCGGCCGCAGGCGCGGCAAATACCATTAACGAGAGTAAAAACGACAGACCTGTCACAAAACGAGTCACATAGTGGCTCATGCAATCCTCCAGCGACAGCCACTACTGCAAGACTCCTGCCTGCGTCGGCCTTCCGCGCGAAACGCTTCGGATGGCAGGCTTATAATCGAAGGTTCAATGTCTGCGATCTATCCTTTCGCCGCGCTACGGCCCACTCCAAAGTCAGCCGCGGCGGTCGCGTCGGTGCCATACGACGTCGTCAACGCTGACGAAGCTCGAGCATTGGCCGCCGGCAATCCGTTGAGCTTCCTTCACGTCTCCCGCCCCGAAATCGATATGGGGGCCGGCGCCGATCCGCATTCAGATGCGGCCTACCAAAAGGCCGCGAGTGCGTTCAGCGCGCTCAAGGCGGACGCGCCGCTGGTAGTGGAGGAGACCCCAAGCTTTTATGTCTACCGGCTGACCATGGGTTCGCACGTGCAGTCAGGCGTGGCCGCGTGTTTCTCGATCGATGAGTACGACAACGATCTGATCAAGAAGCACGAGAAGACCCGGCCCGACAAGGAAGACGACCGCACCCGCCACATGATGGCGATCGGCGCGCAGACGGGCCCGGTGTTCCTGACTTACCGCGCGTCAAAGCACATCGATGCTGTGGTGGCACGTGTCGTCGAGTCGGCGCCGCTTTTCGATCTCACCGCTCCGGACGGCGTGCGTCACGAGGTGTGGCAGGTGC
>DATMJU010000361.1:0-7371 GCA_035553795.1 Vicinamibacterales bacterium | reverse complement strand
AGCATGCCGTGCTGGTGAATGCCCGCCTCGTGGGCGAAGGCGTTCTGCCCGACGATGGCCTTGTTCCGCTGCACCGCCATGCCGGTGATGTGGCTCAGCTTCCGGCTCAGCGGGTAGAGGTTCTTCGTGTTCACGCCGGTGGTCAGGCCGTAGAAGTCCTGCCGCGTCTTCAGCGCCATCACCACTTCTTCCAGCGCCGTGTTCCCGGCCCGCTCGCCGATGCCGTTGATGGTGCACTCCACCTGCCGTGCCCCGGCCTGGACCGCCGCGATCGAGTTGGCGACCGCCATGCCGAGATCGTTGTGGCAATGAGCCGACAGAATGGCGCGCGCACCAATGCGGGCGGCGACGGCCTTGAACATCCGCTCGATATCCGCGGGCAGCGCATAGCCAACCGTGTCGGGCAGGTTGATGGTGGTGGCGCCGGCGTTGACGGCCGCTTCGGCCACCTCACACAGGAACTCGACGTCCGACCGGGTCGCGTCCTCGGCGGAAAACTCCACATCGTCGCAGTAGCCGCGCGCCCGCGCGACAGACGAGGCGATCTGTTCCAGGCATTGCGCGCGCGTGATACGCAGTTTGTGTTCCAGGTGAATGTCTGAGGTCGCCAGGAACACGTGGATGCGCGGTCGCGCTGCCAGGGCAAGCGCGGCCCAGGCGCGATCGATATCTGCCGGGATGGCGCGGGCGAGACCCGCGATGATCGGCCGGCGCACCGCGCCCGCGATGGTACGCACGGCGTCGAAGTCGCCATCGGACGAGATCGGGAAGCCGGCCTCGATGATGTCCACCCCCAGCCGATCGAGTTGCTGCGCGAGGCGAAGCTTCTCCGAGGCCGTCATGCTGAAGCCCGGAGCCTGCTCGCCGTCGCGGAGGGTAGTGTCGAAAACCTGAATTCGTGAAGTGGTCGCCATATGGACTCTTGCCCGTCCCTAGAATCGGGCTTGCGACCGAAATAAGTCAAAATAATAATATCTATGGTCGAGTAGTTCTTCGCTTATAGTATGGATTCTCGATGGAACTCTTCCAACTCGAAGCCTTTCTCGCGGTCGTGCGCGAAGGGAGCTTTTCAGCGGCCGCAAAGGCACTGTTTCGCACCCAGCCGGCCATCAGCCAGACCATCAAGAAACTGGAAGACGAGATCGGGCGGCCTCTGTTCGATCGCTCGAGCCGCCGGGGAGTCCTGACCGACGCGGGAAGGGTGCTGGCCGATCACGCCGAGCGCCTGGTCAACCTGCGGGTCCGGGCGATGGCCGCGCTCGACGACGTCAGGCAGTTGCGGACCGGCCGTTTGACGATGGCTGCCAACGAGTTGACGTGCTTATATCTGTTGCCAATCCTGCACGAGTATCGGCGCCTGTATCCCGAAGTGCACATCACGGTGATGCGCGCGCTCGGCAGTCGTGTGCCGGCGCAGGTGCTCGACTACGGCGCCGACTTCGGCGTGATTACGTTCCGGCCCGACACCGACGCGCTCAACTCGATCGTCGTGTATCACGACGAGCTCGCGTTCGTGGTGCCGCCGTCGCACCCGCTGGCGCGCCGCGCGAAGGTGTCAATCGCGGAACTGGCGAGCGAATCCTTCGTTGCGCACCACGTGTCATCGCCGTATCGCGCGCGCGTGATCGAGACCTTCAAGAAGAAGCGCGTCGAGCTGCGGATGCCGGTCGAGATGCCGACCATTGACGCGATCAAGAAATTCGTGGCGATGGGGAATGGCGTCGCGTTGTTGCCCGCGATCACGGTGGAGCAGGAAGTTGCCCATAAGCAACTGATTCGCGTGCAGGTGCCGGAGCTCACGTTCGATCGCAAGCTCCGGTTGATACATCGCCGGGAGGGCACGTTGTCCCACGCGGCCGAGGCCTTGCTCGCGGTGGTCGAAGCGCAGACCGAGTTGCGCCGCGGCCGCTACGCGTTCGCCACCGAGAAATGAGCTAGCGGCGGCGTTCGTTCTTCATCCGCGAGACGTCCCAGGCTGCGGAAGGGACGGTAATACTGGTGTGGCGGTCGCTACACACACAGACCTTCTGGTGTGCGCGGCTATACACCGCTTCCATCGCGCCTCCGCAAATCGGGCATACCTCAATGACGTCACACGGTCCTGGATTCTTCGAGTTGTGAGTCACAGCCATACGGTTGAGACGAGAGCAAAGTTTTTGCCAGCTAAGACTCTTCCGTAGGGTTGTTGCGGCCCTTGATGCGGCGAATTTCCCAGGCTGATACAGGAATGCTGAGGCCGGTGTGGCACTCCACGCAAACGCAAACCTGCTGGTTGAAGCGGTCGTAGACAACCTCCATGCGACCGGTGCAGATGGGGCACTCAGGGCATGCTGGTGGGGTACTACTGCCTTTTTGGGGCTGAGGCATCCCAACGAGTTTAGGGATTTGAGGGGATACGGGCAATACCGTATTTCCCGTAAACTCTTCTGTAGGAAGGTTTTAATGCTGAGCTTTGATTGCGGGCGCCCATAAAAAAAGGCCCGCTTCGGGGCCTTTAGTTTGGTGCGGAAGAGAGGACTCGAACCTCCACCCGGTTGCCCGGACTAGCTCCTGAGGGTGACCCGTCAAGCACAGCAACTTACTACCTATCAGCCAGATAGTCCGAACGACGGCGCGCACTGATGACGATGGGGAGTCTTGCCCTCGCTTCGGAGGTTGCGGGTGGTTCGTCAGTACTTCGTGCTCGCGTGTATATTGTCGCTCCCGCTTGCCTGCTCGCCATCAACGTCGGCGACGACACCGAGCGGGCCATCATCCTCATCACCAATGAGCGACCCGCGGTTCGAGCGGTCCTTCGTTGAGAGATGTTCGCCCGCGCGGGTGCGGCTGGTGGCAGTCGGCAGACCGAGGCGAAGAGCCACAGGACATCACCCGGCTGGCGGCCGGAAGGGCGGGCTCGGGCCGAAGCAAATGGCGTCGGCGACTGTCGGCAACACTGGCGGCAGAATTTTCAGCTGGGACGGCGGCGATGCCGACCTGGTGCCGCTGGACGTTGAGTGAGAGTTTCATCAAGCGCGGCAGTCTATAGGGAAGGAGTCCCCATGCGAACTGTTCAGAGCCTCGTCTTCATCGCACTGACTGGCCTTCTCTTACCAGGCAACGCTGAAGCGCAGCGTCTGAAACCATCATCCAAGATAGTTGCGCAGCCAGACGCGCCAATTACCATCAAGGCCTACAACGGCTTCTATCGAGAACGCACCCAGTACAACTCGGAAGGAATCCTCCACGAGGTGCAGTACGAGAACAAGGGAGCGGGCCAGGTTGTTGCCGTGCAATTCGGCTTCGTGTCATTCGACGTATGGAATGAGTTTCTCGACCGCCTAAACGGTCTGACAACCGAGCCATTACTCGCAGGGAAGACGGAAACAGGCCGCTGGTCATCGACGTCGTATCGCGGCTTCTCTTTCTTGACCGGAGTCGCCTTTGTCAGCAAGGTGCGATTCGCTGACGGGACCATCTGGAGAGCGGACGAAGAGGTAATCCTTCGCGAACTTCGACAGATCGAAAAGGACTTCGACGCTTCGCGCCTGAAGGCGGAAACGCCGCCGAAACAATAACCCCTTATGACCACGCTTGCGCGCACCCACGCGACGGCCTATTAAGAGGAGGCTTCGCTTGGGTTTCGACAACGAGTATCCGAATCGCCATGTCTGGCGCCGGCCCTATCGGCACGCCGTGCGGATGACGAGAACACCGCGCCCAGAGAGAACTGACAATTAACTATCGTTATCGCAAGGAGCCAGACCAGTGGGACCCACTAGCGAGAGGGCGGTCGACAAGGTTGAAGCAGAGCAAGCCGGCTTGTTGCCGACCCACAGCAGCGTCGACGAGTCGGTTAGCGGGCAACAACCAATTATCGCGGTGGTTCTTCTGATCGTGGCCGCGGTGTTTCTCGCGGCGGGCCTCCTGTTCGTTCCACGCGAGCTGGTTGGAATCGCCTTTCTGTTCATTGCGCTGGCGGCGATGGCTGCCGCCAGGATGTGGCAGGCGAATTCAGACACGCACCGATTGCTGCGCGCCGTCGGGAGACTGACCTCGCGCCCGCTCAAGGGCCGCGCCCGCGCAAGGCTGCACGAGACCCAGAAGCTCCAGGATAGAAGGGAATAGGACCATGCGCTGGGTAGGCCTCGGCATCGGCGGTGTCGCGATTGCGGGCATCATGTGGTTGTCGTGGGCGCGAGTGGCTGACGCGCCGGCCACGGACACGGAGGAGCTGAAGGCCTACGTGAAGACCATCGCAGGCACGCTCAACGATCTCAACTACGACATGGAGAAGGGCGCGCTTGGCTGGGAGATTGAGGAAGCCAGCGTCGAAGTGTCGCAGACGTCAATTGCGCAGCAGACCGCACAGGGCCAAGCCTCGTTCGAATCGTTGCTGGGCCAAGTGACGTCGGCGACCAGCGGTACTCCCAGCGCTCAACTGACCGTGATGGTGGGTGACCAGGATGGGCGCACCTTGAACATAAAGCTTAAGAAGGTGAAGCCGGAGACGGCCGAAACTTCGCAGAACGCAAGCCCCGGCTTGGTGCCGCCGAAGGCTTAGAAGCACATCGGCGCACGCAGCCGCTGCGCGCCGCGGGGCTGGCTCGAGCTCGCTGCGGATCGGCCTCGATCGCCCCCAAGGAAGGGTCAGGGGCAAAAAAGGGCGATCCAAGGCCTCGGCAAGGGCCTCGGAGCAGTGCCGACCGTCGCCGGAAGTTACTGATTGGTAAGTAGTTAAGTTGGTGCGGAAGAGAGGACTCGACCCCTCTTAGGTCGAGCGCGACGCGCGAAGACCGAGCGGCTGAGTCCCTCTTCCCGCCCCAATAAAAAAAGGCCCGAAAGGGCCTTTTTATTGGTGCGGAAGAGAGGACTCGAACCTCCACCCGGTTGCCCGGACTAGCTCCTGAGGCTAGCGCGTCTGCCAATTCCGCCACTCCCGCACTCGGAGGGGTTTCTTGCTCAGGCAGGAAGCAAACAGTATACAACACGCCCTTCGGTGCGCGTTAAGTGGTGACGTTCAGCCGTAGTTTCGAGCCAAGCGCGGCGTGGAACTTGCTACATCGATGAGGCGTGAGAGACCGCCTTCGTAATACGTGGAAGAACCACAGCCGTGCGCTCACGGCTGTCATCCTGATTCTCGGCGTGGTGGGGGTGGTCCTCTACCTGGCGCAGGACCCCAAGGCCTTGCGCGTCGAAAGCCCGGTCGAGGCGTCAGACCCTCGCTTTCCTGACTACGTGGCGTCCCTGATCGGCTCGCCGGTCGAGCGTGGCGATGCGTATCACGTCCTCCACAATGGTGACGAAACCTACCCCGCCATGCTGGCCGCGATCGACGGGGCCAAGTCGCGCATTAATTTCGAAACTTACGTCTTCTCGGACGGGGAGATCGGCGATCGCTTCGTGCAAGCCCTGGCCCGGGCCGCGCAGCGCGGTGTGAACGTGCGCATCGTGGTCGATCCGATCGGTTCGAAGATCAGTTCAAAGAACGAGGAACTGCTGAAGCAATCCGGCGCGCACCTTTCCTGGTTCAACCCGCTGGGCTTCTTTTCGATTGAAGACTTCAATTACCGCACGCACCGCAAGACGCTGGTGGTGGATGGCACCGTCGCGTTCACCGGCGGCATGGGCGTGGCGGACCACTGGCTGGGAAACGCCCAGGCCAAGGAGAACTGGCGCGACACCCACTTCCAGATCACGGGACCCGCGGTGCGCGCGCTCGAATCGTCGTTCTATGAGAACTGGATCGAATCCGGCGGTCTCTCGGCCCCTGCGCTCGATCCGGAGCTGCCGTCGCAGCAGACCGGCGCCCGCTCAATCGTGTTGTGGAGCAACCCGATGAGCGGCGCCAGCAACGTCAAGCTGCTGTATCTGCTTGCGATCGCTGCGGCCCGCCAGACCATCGACATCCAGTCGCCGTACATCACGTTCGATCCCTCCACGCAGTGGAGCATCGAACAGGCGCGGCAGCGCGGGGTTCGCGTGCGCATGCTCGCGGAAGGCCCCATCACCGACGCCATGCCGGTGAAGCACGCCAGCCGCTACGACTACCAGAAGCAGCTCGACCTGGGCATCGAGATCTTCGAGTACCAGCCGACGATGATGCACACCAAGGCGGTAATCGTCGACGGCGTGCTCAGCTTGATTGGCTCGGCGAACTTCGGGAATCGTTCGTTCGAGTTGAACGACGAGCTGACCGTCGCCGTTTTCGATCGCGAGCTCGCCGCGGCGCTGACGCGGGACTTTGACAACGACACGCGCGTCTCGATGAAGCTCGATCGCGCCACCTGGAAAGACCAGCGATCATTCGACGGCAAGCTGCAGGAATGGTTCTGGGACTGGTTCGGCGAGATGTTCTAGACCTGGTCCTGGAAGAACGACGCCAGCGCTTCGGTGGCCTTGCTGAAGATGCTGCGCTTCCGCCAGTTCTCCTTCGTCACCCGCTCACAGACCGCCGCGTCTTCCTCGAACGTCTCCGTCAGCTGGCAGGCGAAGTCATGATCGCACAGGCAGACGTTGCTCTCCTCGTTGTGCGAAAACGAGCGGTTGTCGAAGTTGGCGGTGCCGACCGTTGACCACAGCTCGTCGACCACCATGATCTTGTGGTGCATCATCGTGCGGTGGTACTCGTAGAGCTCGACGCCGGCGTCGAGCAACGCGCCATACAGCCGCAAGCTGTTCAAGCGCGTGATCCACGTGTCGTTGCTGGTGCCCGCCACCATCACGCGCACGCGAACGCCGCGCTTGACCGCGTCCCGGAACAGGTCGATCGACACGTGGTCCGGCACGAAGTACGGGTTGGCGATGTCGATCGACTTGCGCGCCGCCGAAATCGCCAGGCAGTACATCACGCGCACGGTTGATGCGCCGGTCTCGGGCGAGCTCAAGATCGTCTGGAGCGATAGCGGTCCGGCCTTTTCCGCCCGCGGATAGAAATCGGGGCCGATGATCAGTTCCCCCGTCGTTTCGAGCCAGTTCTGGGCGAAACCGGTCTGCAACGGACGCACGGCGGGTCCCTCGATGCGTATCTGCAAATCGCGCCAGTGCTTGTCGTCCTGCGCGTCACCGGTCCAGTGATCGGCAATGCCGGCGCCGCCGGTGTAGCCCACGCTGCCGTCCACGATCAGCGACTTGCGATGCGTGCGGTTGTTGACGCGACGCAGGGTCGTGACCCGCAGCGGGTTGTACCAGGCCAGGTGGCAGCCGCCGTTCTTGAGGATGCCCATGATCTCGTTGCCCACGGTTGACGAACCGACCGCGTCGAGCAGGATCTTGACCCGCACACCACGCCGGGCCGCGTCTGCCAGCGCGCGCGCAAACTGCAGGCCGATCTCGCCGGCCCAGTAGATGTAGGCCTCGATGGTGATCGAGCGCTCGGCCTTCTCGATCGCC
>DATMJU010000360.1:0-5268 GCA_035553795.1 Vicinamibacterales bacterium | reverse complement strand
GTTCCGCACTGCCACCGGCGTGCATGCGGCGGCGGTGATCAAGGCGTGGAAGAAGGGCGACAAGGACCTGATGGACGCCGTCTATTCCGCCGTTCCCGCCAGCCTGGTCGGCCGCGAGCAGGAAATTGAAGTCGGGCCGATGTCAGGGAAGTCGAACGTGACCTACTGGCTGGAGCGCCACGGCATTCCATGCAGCGACGCCACCGTCGATCGCGTCTTCGCCAAGGCGAAGTCGTCGACGACCGTCCTTACAGAAGCTGAGATCCTAGCCGAAGTTTACAGATAACACGTACGTTAACCACCGAGGACACGAAGGACACTGAGCAATTAATCAAAGCTCTGTGTGCTCGGCGTTCTCTGTGGTTGGCGTACGTGTCAGTTTTTCAGAAGGCGCGCTTCGATTTGCGGGAGCGACGCGACAACGACATCACCCACAATCTGCAGGCTGCGGGCGGCGACGGCGTCGATCGTATCCTGCGCCGTGTGCCACTGCGGGTAGTCGAGGTCGATGATGTCCAGCGACGGGACGCCGGCCTTGAGGAACGGGATGTGATCGTCTTCGACGGTCGTCTCCTCGTCCATGAACTGCTTGTGTCCCAGCTTCTTCGCGGTGGCCCAGACGATGTCGGTCAGCCAGCGGGTTGAGTTCGATTCGCGCCGGATGGTCAGCGAGCGATCGCCGATCATGTCGAGCAGGATCAACGCGCGGATCGACTTCAACGACCCGGACTTGCGGGCGGCGTCGACGTAGTAACGGCTGCCGTAGGTGTTGTCGTTGCCCTGCCACTCGATCACCGCTTCCTCGCCGTCGAGGAACAGCAACTCGTAGGTGAACGGCAGGCCCTTGCGCGCCTTGAGGACGCGCGCCAATTCGATCAGCGCCGCCGTGCTCGATGCGCCGTCGCTGGCGCCGACGAACCGGATGTCGCGGAACAGCTTGGTGTCGAAGTGGCTGGCGAGGATGATGCGGTCGGGACTCTTCCCGGGAATGGTCGCAATCAGGTTGACCATCTTCACCGGGCCGAGCGGCGTGGCGCCTTCGAACGGCTGTTCGACGACCTTGATGCCGAGCGCGGTCATCTGCGCCTTGATGTAATCGCGATTCTTGACGTTGCCCGGCGAGCCGGAAGGCCGCGGGCCGATGGCTACCTGCTGGCGCAGGTGTTCCCAGGCCTTGTTTGAATCGAAGGCACTGGGGGCCTGGGCGGTGGTGTCGACCACCAGGCCCAGGACCAGCAAACTAGCGAGCAGCAATCGGGACGTAGTCACGGGTCTGCGCACCCTCGTAGATCTGCTTCGGCCGCGCGATCTTCGTATCCGGATCGAGCAGCATCTCTTCCCACTGCGCGACCCAGCCCACCGTGCGGGCAATCGCGAACAGGACCGCGAACATCTCGACCGGGAATCCCATCGCCTGGTAGATCAGGCCGGAGTAGAAGTCCACGTTCGGGTAGAGCTTGCGGCTGATGAAGTACTCGTCTTCGAGCGCGATGCGTTCGAGTTCGAGCGCGATGTCGAGCAGCGGGTTCTTGCCCGTGACCTCGAACACCTCGTAGGCGGTCCGCTTGATGATTTTCGCGCGCGGGTCGTAGGACTTGTAGACGCGGTGGCCGAAGCCCATCAACCGGCCTTCGCCGGCCTTGACCTTCTTGATGAAGGCCGGGATATTTTCGACCGTGCCGATTTCCTTCAGCATGCGCAGCACGGCTTCGTTGGCGCCGCCGTGCAACGGGCCGTAGAGCGCGGCGGCCGCGCCGGCCAGCGCCGAGAACGGATCGACGTTCGAGCTGCCGATGTTGCGCATCGTGCTGGTGGAGCAGTTCTGCTCGTGGTCGGCGTGCAGGATGAACAGCACGTCGAGCGCGCGTTCCAGCTTCGGGTTCGGCTGGTACTTCACTTCGGTCATCTTGAACAGCATGTTCAGGAAGTTGCCGGGGAAGCTCAGGTCGTTATCGGGGTAGACGTAGGGCCGGCCGATGCTGTGGCGAAACGCGTAGGCGGCAATCGTCGGCGTCTTCGCGATCAGGCGGTGGATCTGCTTGCGCCGCGAGTCGGCGTTGAAGATCTGCTTGCCGTCCGGGTAGAACGTCGACATCGCACCGACGGTGCTGATGAACACGCCCATGGGATGGGCGTCGTAGGTAAAGCCCTCCATGAACTTCTTGATGTTCTCGTGCACCATGGTGTGCATGGTGATGGAGTGCTGCCATTCCTTCAGCTGCTGCTTGTTGGGCAGCTCGCCGAACAGGATCAGGTACGCCGTCTCGAGATACGTGCTCTTCTCGGCAAGCTGCTCGATCGGGTATCCGCGGTACATCAGGATGCCCTTGTCACCGTCGATATAGGTGATCTTGCTCTTGCAGGAGGCGGTGTTCATGTAGGCCGGGTCGTAGGTCGCCAGGCCCGGGTCTTCACCACCCGTCGTAATCTTCTTCAGGTCATTGGCACGGATGGTGCCATCGGTGATCGGGACTTCGTACGTCTTCCCGGTCCGGTTGTCGGTAATGCTGAGCGTATCGGCCATATGGAGATCCAAACTATTTTAGATCAACATGCGGCCCGGATGGCCGATAACCCTCAGAGATACATTCAATTACGTTCGATTCTTGACCGGGCTACGAATCGTTGGATTTGGTCGAATCTCCCTGGTGATGCCGGACATCCTTGGCCGAGAGGATGAAGATGACGTCCTCGGCCACGTTGGTGGCATGGTCCCCGATGCGTTCGAGGTGGCGGGATATCAGGATGAGGTCCAGCGCCGGCTCGATGGTTTCCGGGGTCTGCAGCATGTAGGTCAGCAGCTCGCGGAAGATCTGGGTCTTGAGGGCGTCCAGGGTGTCGTCGGCGGCCAGCACGGCTTCGGCCAGGGGCATGTCGCGGCGGACAAACGCGTCCAGCGCGTCGCGCAGCATCTTCTGCGCGAGCTCGCCCATGCGCGGGATGTCGATCAGCGGCTTGACGGGCGCATGCTGCAGGTAGCGCTTGCCGGCCTCGGCGATGTTCACCGCCAGGTCCCCGACGCGCTCCAGGTCGGTGTTGATCTTGACCGCGGCGACGATCACCCGGAGGTCGGCGGCCATGGGCTGATGGAGCGCCAGCAGCTTGAAGCAGCGGTCGTCCACTTCCATGTGCAGGTCGTTGATCGGCTCATCGCCGCGCAACACGGCGTCGAGCGCCGCGTTGTCGCGCTCGATCAGCGCGCGCACCGACTCCCGGACCCGCTCTTCCGCGAGCCCACCCATGGCGAGCAGCCGCTCTTTCAGCTGATCGAGATCGTCCTGGAAATGCCGAAACACGCGTTCCATTAGCCGCACCGTCCTGTCACGTAGTCTTCGGTCAATTTTTCCGCGGGCGCCGTGAAGATCCGGTCCGTGCGATCGAATTCGACCAGGCGTCCCAGCCAGAAGAACGCGGTGAAGTCGGACACGCGCGCCGCCTGCTGCATGTTGTGGGTCACGATGACGATCGTGTAGCTCTTCTTCAGGTCGTAGATCAGCTCTTCGATGCGCTGCGTCGCGATCGGATCGAGCGCCGACGCGGGCTCGTCCATCAGCAGGATCTCCGGGCGGATGGCCAGCGCGCGCGCGATGCACAACCGCTGCTGCTGGCCGCCGGACAACGCCAGCGCCGAGTCGTGCAGCCGGTCCTTGACCTCGTCCCAGATCGCCGCCTGGCGCAGGCTTTCTTCAACGCGCTCGGCCGTTTCGGCCTTCGTCTTGGTCAGGCCGTTGATGCGCAGGCCGTACGCGACGTTCTCGAAGATCGATTTCGGGAACGGGTTCGACTTCTGGAACACCATCCCGACGCGGCGGCGCAGCGCCACCACGTCAACGCCCGATCCGTAGACCGACTCGCCGTCGATCTCGACCTTGCCCTCGACGCGCGTGCCCGGGATGATGTCGTTCATCCGGTTCAACGTGCGCAGGAACGTGCTCTTGCCGCAGCCTGACGGCCCGATGAACGCGGTGACGAGGTTCGTGCGAATCTTGATCGAGATCCCGTCGAGCGCGCGCTTCTCGCCGTAATAGAAGTTGAGGTTGTCGACGCCGATCTTGACCGGCGTATCGAGGGCGGCCGGCGGTTGCCCGCCTCTCGCGGCGACTCCCGACAGGCTCGTGGGAACAGTTCGGGTCACACCGGTCATGCTCGTCCCTGACGTTGGTGACGATCGCGCACGATGATGGCGATCGCGTTCATGGTCAATAGTAATACCAGCAATACGAGAATAGCGGCCGCGGCGTTGGTCCTGAACTCGACTTGCGGCCGGGACACCCAGTTGAAGATCTGGATCGGCAGCACCGTGAACCTCGACCACACGCTGTCAGGCGCAAACGGGATGTAGGTCAGCGCGCCAATCGTGATCAGCGGGGCGGTTTCGCCGATGGAGCGCGACAGCGCGAGGATCAGGCCGGTCAGCACTCCAGGCGTCGCCATTGGCAGCACCTGGTGCCAGATGGTTTGCCACTTGGTGGCGCCCAGCGCGTACGAACCCTCGCGAATGGTGCTCGGCACGGTGCGCAGCGCTTCGCGCGTCGAGAGAATGACCACCGGCAGCGCCAGCAACGCGAGCGTCGCGGCGCCGGCCATCACGCTCTGACCCATGCCCACCAGGCGCACGAACAGGCCCAGGCCGAGCAGGCCGTAGATGATCGACGGAACCGCGGCCAGGTTCGCGATGTTCAACTCGATGAACCGTGCCGTGCGGCTCCGGGTGCCGTACTCCTCGAGGTAGATGGCCGCCGCAACGCCTACTGGCAGCGCCATGGCGCCGGTCAACGCGATCACCCAGATGCTGCCCATCAGCGCGTGATAGACGCCGGCCTCGTCTGCGTTGCGCGATGCGATGTTCGACAGGAAGTTGAAGCTCAGCCTCGAGGCGCCATCAGAGACGATGTCGAAGACCAGCGCGCCGAGCGCCGCCAGCGCGATCAGCAGTGTCGACAGCGAAACGAGCTGGAAGATGAGGTCAAAGTGCTTCCTCATGCGTATTCCTCGCGGAACCGCTCGCGGAGCCAGGTGCTGATCAAGTTGAGGCCGAACGTCATTACGAACAGCAGCATGCCGACGGCGAAGATGGTGCGGTACTCAATCGTCCCCTGCGGCGTGTCGCCGAGGCTGACCTGGACGATGTACGCCGTCATTGTTTCGATCGGCACGAACGGGTTGCCGGTGAGGCGCGGCTGCTGGCCCGCGGCAATGGCGACGATCATCGTCTCGCCGATGGCGCGCGACACCGCGAGGATGAACGCGGCGGTGATGCCTGAGAAC
>DATMJU010000359.1:0-2046 GCA_035553795.1 Vicinamibacterales bacterium | reverse complement strand
GTCTGGCCGGTGCCGGGCAGCAGGTTGGCGACGATGGTCACCTGCCGCTGACGGGACATGCGGCTGATGGTCGCCGGAGACGAATCGCGCTCGAACGACGCGAAGTTATCCAGTGACACGCTGCCGATTCTGGACGACGGAACGGTCAACGCGCCAAGCGACTCCGCGCTGTTGCGATCCTCAGCCCGCGCGCGCAGCAACACCTCATACTGCTCTCCCCCGTCATTGAAGGTCGTGACCGCATCGCCACCGACCAGCAGCCGCACGGCTTCCGCCGTGTCCGAGATCGACACGCCGAGGTCGGCGGCCTTCGGGCGATCGATCTGGATGGAGATTTCCGGCTTGCCAAGGTTGAGGGTCGTATCGACGTCCACGAGACCTGGAATCTTCGCGACCTGCTCCTTCAGTGCCTCGCTGTGCTTCTCGAGCGCTTCGAGCGACGGGCCCTGCAGCACGAACTGGATGTCGCCGCCACCGCCCCCAGCGCCGCCAGAGGGCTGTACCGATACGCGCACGCCTTCCTCCGTCACCCGGGGAAGAATGTTGCTGCGGACGTCGCCCATGATCTCATCCTGGGGACGATCGCGCTCGCCGAGCGGCTTGAGCTTGACGAACACCGTCGCTGAGTTCAGCGTGCCCGCCGTATCACCCGCCACGGTCACCAGCGTGTAATCCACTTCGGGCAGCTCGCGGATCGCCGTCGACAGGCGGTTCGTAATGATCTCGGTCGCGGCCAGGCTTGCGCCCTCTTTCGCGCGCACGGTCACGTCGAACTGGGAGGTGTCGTCCACGGGCGTGAAGTTCACGTTCACGATCTGGAACAGCGGCACGCTCGTCAACAGCACCACCACCGTGCCGGCCGCCACCCAGCCGCGATGCGCCATCGCCCACTCGAGCAGGCGCGTGTAGCCGCGATCGAGCGGCTCGAAGAAGCGGTTGTGTTTCGAGTCGTGGCCACTGCCGCCATCGAGCGCCTTGGCCTTCAGCCAGTAGGCGCACATCATCGGCGTCAATGTGAAGCTGACGAACAGCGACACCACCACCGCGAACGACATCGTCAACCCGAAGCTCTGCATGAAGCGGCCGACCATGCCGCTCATGAAACCGACCGGCGCAAAGATCGCGACCAGGGAGAAGGTGGTGGCCAGAACGGCAAGGCCGATCTCCCGCGTCGCTTCGACCGCTGCCTCGCGCGGCGACATCCCCTTCTCTTCGATGAATCGGTAGATGTTCTCGAGGACGACGATCGCGTCGTCGATGACAATGCCGACCGACAGCGTCAGCGCCAGCATGGTCAGCATGTTGAGCGTGAAGCCCATGTACCAGATCAACGCGAAGGTGGCGATGATCGACGTTGGGATCGAGATAGCGGCGATGATCGTTGATCGGATGTTGCCGAGGAACAGCCACACCACCAGCGCCGCCAGCAGCGAGCCGACGACCAGGTGCTCCTGCACGGTGGCGATCGACGCCTCGATGAAGTCGGCCTCGTCGCGCACGATGCGCAGCGCGTAGCCGGGGCGCAGCGTCTGCTCCAGCGTGGCGATGCGGTCCTTCAGGCCGTTGGCCACTTCGACCGTGTTGGTGCCGGACTGCTTGCGAATCTGCAACAGCACCGTGGCGGAACCGTTGAGGCTTGCCTCGGTGCGCGCTTCAACCATGCCGTCTTCGATGCGCGCCACATCGCGCAACAGGACGGGGTGGCCGCCGACGTCGCGAATGACGATGTCGCCGAAGTCCTCGACGCGGGTAACCCGGCCTTTCGTCCGCAGCGTCACCGCTTCGGCGCCGCGATCGATGCGCCCGCCGGGGACGTCCACGTTCTGCGCCTGCAGCGCGCGCGACACCTCGTTGACCGTGATGTTCTGCGCGCGGAGCGACTCGGCATTGAGCCAGAGGTTGATCTGCCGATTGCGGCCGCCGATGATGAGCACCTGGCCCACACCGTCGGCGCTTTCGAGCTGGCGCCGCAGCACCTTGTCGGCGTACTCGGTGATCTCGCGGATCGGCTTCTCCGCCGTCACGGCCAGCGTCAGCACCGGCGAT